>NZ_CFAHBC010000003.1:0-159983 GCF_983179755.1 Brotaphodocola sp.
TTCCGGACTTGCACCGGTTAGAAACGTGCGCCGCCGGGCGCACTCATATAAAAGAGCGTCTTACCGGACTGGCTTTTGCCAAAATCCGTGTAAAACGCTCTTTCTGTCTTATCGTTTCAGACAAAAACAAGTTAAACCGTTTTCCTGTCTTTTACTGTCCATCGACCTCACTGCGTCTCAAAAGATCATACGGACTTAACTCGGTTCCGAGATCCACCCAGATGATCTGACGGGCATGCGGTGCGCTCTCCTGAGGCGTTCCATCCTCAGCCGTGATTGCGCGAACCGTCACCTCGACATTCGTGCCGTCCGGCTTCATGACCTCAATCTTCTCACCGACAGAGAACTTGTTCTTCTGCTCAATCCGGCAGTAACCATCCTCGCGGACAGCCTCAACCGTTCCAAGATAGGTGTAATTCTTCAGATAGGTACTGCTCTCATAAATCTGACTCTCCGGACCCGGCTTTCCAAAATAGAATCCCGTCGTGAAGTCGCGGTTCGTGCACTTTCCGATCTCCTCACGATACCAGCCAAGATTCTTTCTGTAAAGCTCCGGATCTTTCTTATAATCGTCAATCGCACGGCGATATGCTCGCGCCACGGTTGCCACATAAAGGGCAGTCTTCATGCGTCCCTCAATCTTGAAGCTGTCGATTCCAGCCTCAAGCATCTCCGGAATATGCTCAATCATGCACAGATCCTTCGAGTTAAAGATAAAGGTTCCACGCTCGTTCTCAAACACCGGCATGTACTCGCCCGGTCTTGACTCCTCCATCAGCGCATAATTCCAACGACACGGATGGGTGCAGGCTCCCTGATTTGCATCGCGTCCCGTGAGGAAATTGCTCAGCAGGCAACGGCCGGAATAGGAAATACACATTGCTCCGTGAATAAAGCTTTCGATCTCCATATCATCCGGGATTCTCTCTCGAATCTGGCGGATCTCCTCAAGAGAAAGCTCACGTGCGGAAACGACACGCTTTGCGCCGAGACGATGCCAGAACAGATACGTTCCATAGTTCGTGTTGTTCGCCTGTGTACTGATATGAATCTCCATCTCCGGAAGCACGCGCTTTGCAATCTCAAAGACACCCGGATCAGAGATGATCAGCGCATCCGGACCAATCTCTTTCAGCTCCTCAAAGTACTTCTCGACTCCCTCAAGATCCTCGTTGTGCGCGAGAATATTTGCCGTCACATAGACTTTCGCTCCATGCTCATGTGCAAACTCAATTCCTGCCTTCATGTCCTCAGCAGAAAAGTTCTTTGCCTTTGCACGCAGTCCAAATGCCTCACCACCGATATATACGGCATCCGCGCCGTAAATCACAGCCGTCTTCAGCACGTCCAGACTACCTGCCGGAATCAGCAACTCTGTCTCTCTCATGATTTTCTCCTCATTTCTACTCGATTTCCTATTTCTATTTGTAAAAATTTTTCTTTCATATACTGAACGGTATGGTTTACACCGTCCGCATCCATATTTCTAACCACACAGAAGATCATTTTCCACGCGACTCAAAATTCAAGTGGCTTCCCTATTTTTTTACACTCAGCGCGACTCCATCTCCGATCGGAATCACACTTGTCAGCAACTCCTCATGATGGGTCAGGGTGTAGAGATACTCCCTCATTCGCGCGTGAATCGTTCGATTTCGTCTCTCCACTGCAAACCGAGACTCAATGATATCACCATCCTGAAGCACGTTATCGGAAAACAGTACTCCACCGGGCACAAGAAGTCTCAGAATCGACGGAAGCCAGTGAATGTACTGACCTTTCGCCGCATCCATGAACACAAAATCAAACGGTCCGTCAATCTCCTCAAGAATCTTCTGTGCATCTCCCTCAAGCAACGTAATATCCTCCTGCGCCTGTGCAAGTGCAAAATGATCCTTCGCCTTCTGAATCCGCACCTCATCCCTCTCAATCGTCGTGATATGTGCCCCCTCTGGCATCACCTGACGCATCAAGAGCGCCGAATATCCCACAGCCGTGCCAACTTCCAGAATTCTCATCGGACGCACCGCCATGATCTGTGCCTGAAGGAACGATGCCGTCTCGCGCCGAATGATCGGCACAAACTCCGCCCTTGCTGTTTTTGCAATCCGATCACAGAGTTCCCCGTGACCGCGATCCAATGAATGAATATATGCAGTAACCCGTTCCTGATCCATCTCTCTACTACTCCATTGCTTTGTTTACTTCGGATAAAACTTTCCGTTATTTTAGAACGCTCCAGCAAATCCAAAAGATTCGCTGAAGCGTCCAATGTTGTCTTCCCAATTTATGATTTGCCCAAACATTACCCAAACTCATATGTTCAGACTTATGTGACTAACTCGCACTGCCGTCCTTCGTCTCTTCCGTCTTTTTCTCGTTGAGAACCTGGAGAATCTCCTTTGACGTCATCGAGGTGTTCAGCGTGTACGTTCCGGGCTGAATCTTATAGTCATAAAACTTCAGCTGAATCTCCACAGCCAGCTCATTCGAGATCAATCCCACATCGTGAAGCAGTTGAACAGACTCCTTTGCACTCTGTCCTTCCGGAATCGTGATCGTCTTATCCGTTCCCGGAGCCGACTCCACTGCCGTCGCATAGAAAATCGAGTGACCAAATGCATAGCCCCGCGTCATTCCCTCCGCGAGCAGAAGGATAATCAGCGCATAGAGGATCAGCTTTCCGGAAATTCCGATGATTGCTCTCGTTATTTTATTGATGTCTCGCGTAACCTGGCTCATGCGCTCTTATCCTTTCCTGAGTAACAATTTTCCTGACTCAAATCCTCTATTTACTCAACTTCCATGATGATCGGAAGAATCATCGGGCTGCGTTTCATGCGCTTCCACAGGAAATCACTCAGACTGTCGCGAATGATGTTCTTGATCTTGCCCCAGTCGGTTACATGGCGGTCGAGACAATCTGCAACCGCATTGTCAACGATATTCTTTGCGTCATCCATCAGATCCTCGGACTCTCTCACATAGACAAATCCGCGAGAGACGATATCCGGACCTGCGAGAAGCTGATTGCTGTATTTCTCAAGTGTCAATACAACGATGATGATACCGTTCTGAGCGAGGTTCTGACGATCTCTGAGGACGATATTTCCGACATCACCGACACCGAGACCATCGACGAGAATTCCTCCTGCCTGAACCTGGTCAACGACCTTACAGTAATCCTCACAGATCTCCACAACGTTTCCGGAAGACATAATCAGCGTGCGCTCCTTCGGCACTCCCATCGCCATCGCAATACTGCGGTTTGCGACAAGATGACGATACTCACCATGAACCGGAAGTGCATAGCGCGGATGAAGCAGCGAGTAGATTAGTTTGATCTCTTCCTGACATGCATGGCCGGATACATGGGTATCCTCGGTGATGACTTCAACACCCTTCATGGCAAGCTCGTTGATAACCTTGGAGACTGCCTTCTCATTTCCCGGAATCGGATGAGAGCTCATGATTACAACATCATTCGGCTTGATCGTGACTTTTCGGTGCATGCCCGATGCCATACGGGACAGAGCTGCCATCGCCTCTCCCTGACTTCCGGTCGTGATCAGAACGGTCTGCTCGTCCGGATAATTCTTGAGCTGGTCGATGTCAATCAGCGTGTTCTCCGGAATATTGATGTAGCCGAGTTCACTTGCCGTTCCGATGACATTGACCATGCTTCGTCCCTCGACAACAACCTTTCTTCCGTACTTACATGCCGAGTAAACGATCTGCTGAACACGGTCAACGTTCGATGCGAAGGTTGCAACGATGATACGGTTATTCTTATGCTCTGCAAATACTGCGTCAAATGTCTTTCCGACGGTTCTCTCCGATGCGGTGAATCCCGGACGAATCGCATTTGTACTATCAGAAAGCAGGGCAAGAACTCCCTTCTTTCCGAGCTCCGCAAAACGCGGAAGGTCAAACGCATCTCCGAATACCGGAGTGTAGTCTACCTTGAAGTCTCCGGTATGAACGATCACACCTGCCGGAGTGAAGATTGCGAGAGCTGCCGCATCTGCGATGCTGTGGTTCGTTTTGATGAACTCCACGCGGAAAGCACCGAGCGTGATCGACTGACCATGCTTCACAACCTTGCGCTTCGTGTTCTTCATCAGATTATGCTCTTTGAGCTTATTCTCGATCAGTGCGATCGTCAGCTTCGTTCCGTATACCGGCACATTAATCTTCTGAAGGATATAAGGAAGGGCTCCGATATGATCCTCATGTCCGTGAGTAATCACAAATCCCTTTACTTTGTCAATGTTTCTCTCAAGATAGGTGACATCCGGAATGACGAGGTCGATACCGAGCATGTCATCGGTCGGGAACGCAAGACCACAATCGACAACGACGATCGTATCCTCATACTCAAATGCCGTGATGTTCATACCGATCTGCTCAAGACCACCGAGCGGGATGATGCGAACCTTTGCCTGTCCCTCACCGGTTCCCGGAACAAAGCCAACTTCCTCCGAAGATGTCACTACCGGAAGTTTTGCCTGCTGACGCTCTGCGCGCTTCGGTCCCTTCGTCTTAGGCGCATTATTCTGCTTCTCCGATCTCTCCTGCTTTGCACCCTGTTTGCCTGCCGTCTTTCCAGCATCCTGCTTCACTCCATCGTGTTGCGGCTGCTGTTTTGCCTTTCCGTTTTTCTTCGGGCGATTCTGATTTTGATTCTGGTTCTGGTTTTCTCCCTGAGCTTTGTTGTTTTGCTTGTGCTCATCCGGATTCTTCTCATCCCGCTTCTTTGCATCCTGACGCTGAGGACGGTTTCCGTCTCTGTGCGCTCCACCACGACCCTTCTTCTGTGCCGGACGTTTTGTCTGTGCCTGTGTGTCTGCCTCTGCATGATCTGCATCCGCGCTCACATTCTCCTGCGCTTTCGCCGACCCTGTCACCTGCTGTCCCACCGACTTTTCTGCTGGTGCCGGTTTTTCTGCTTTTTCGGTTCCGTTTTCCGTTCCCTTTTCTGCTGCTTTTTCTACCGGTGTCTCTACTGGTTTTTCCACCTGCTTCTCGGCAGACTGCTCTGGCTGTTTTTCTACCGGTGTCGTTTTCTCTGCTGATTGTCTCTCTGCCTGCACAGCCGGACTTTCCTCACGCTCTGTCACCGGATTCGCATAAACTTCCGCATTCTGATTTTCTGTATTCTGTTTTTCTGTCATGCAATCATTTCCTCCACATTCTAATGAATTGCCATCCCCAAAGTCTTCTCACACTTCTCAAAAAACTCTGTCCAATGGCTTCTGACCATTCTTCCGGTTATTTTATTTTCCGGCTATTCACACTGCCTTGTCCCAAAAAGGACTTTCTTGTCGTTTACGATTTCTTTCTTATTTTTCAGGGTTCTGTTTTTTCAGACACTCCCTGCAAAATCCATATAAATTCAATTCGTGATCCGTTACCTGAAATCCAATTCGCTTCCGAACTGCCTGTTCCAGCCCATCGAGCAGATCATCTTCAATGGAAATGACAGCCCCGCACCCCAGACAAACTGCATGGTGATGACGATGATGCCCATCCGTACCCTCTTTGCCAAACTCATAGCGGGCAAATCCGTCATCCAGACTGATCTTTTCTATCACATGGAGCCCCACCAGAACCTGAAGCGTCCGGTAAATCGTTGCCAGACCAATCTCCGGATATTTACGGCGCGCAAGCTCATAAATCTCCTCCGCCGTTAAATGCTCATCCGAATGATCCGCAATCGTCTCAAGCACAAGCAGACGCTGTGCCGTTACCTTCAGTCCCTTATCCCGGAGGATCTCTTGAAACTGCTTCTGTTCCATCCGCTCTCTTCTCCTATTTTGTGAGAGAAACCGGCCGCTGTATCTCCGCAGATTTCCCTCACATACCGCACACGTTGTCACACTTTCTGCTCGCATGCAGTTTTTCACATGTTGATTCTTCTATACCCTAATTAACCCTAATTACCCTGATTCCGCTTCGCCTCGATTTCATCACGGTTTCATTTATTCATTATTTTATTGCTTTTTTATTCCTTTTTTGCTCTTTTCCTTAGCCTGCTTGACTTATTTGCGAATCTCGACTTCCATGTCCTCCATCAGCTCCGTGAAAATGCGGTAAAGATAATCCAGCTCATCATCATTCTCCACAAATTCATAGACAGCATCGCTGTCCTCTGCCTTCGAGACATCTTTCAGAATATAGCACTCTCCATCTTCCTCGTCATCCTCGGAATCCGTCACCATCAGATAGTTCATGCCATTGATCCGGGTCTCCTCAAGGACATAAAAGTCCACAAATTCCCCGTCTTCCGTCTGCAATGTAATCTTTTCTTCCTGTGTCACCTTTTTACTCCCTCATGGCTCTCTCACAAATCTCGATAACAAAACCGCCTCATTCTTCCAGCCTCATTCTTTCATCACCGGTTTCATTATCAGATTGCTTCATCGCCTAATTGCTTCATTGTCTCTTAACTGACTCCGCTCAATCACTCAATTTCCCAATTCTTTAAGTTCTTAATTTTTTAATCCCTTAAGTTCTCAATAAGCGAAATGAGTGAATCGAGTTAAATTGTTTCTTTTTTCTGTTCACTCTCAAGAGAACCGAGGTACGACTGTAAGATCAGGGTTGCCGCAATTTTATCTATAACCTTCTTCCGATCTTCCCGCCGAACTCCACTCTCCATCAAGATTTCATTCGCCTGTATAGTTGTCAGACGCTCATCCCACAGAATAACCGGCAAACCGGTTCTGCGGACCAGCATATCACGAAATTCTTCCGTTTTTCTCGCACGTTCTCCGACTGAGTCATCCATATTCAGCGGATATCCCAAAACGATGGTCTCCACCTCATACTCTGCGATGAGAGCCTCAATCCGCGCCAAAGTACGGCGCAGTTTTCCCTCGTCTTTGCGTGTGATCGTCTCCACTCCCTGCGCGGTAATCCCGAGCGGATCGCAGACTGCCACCCCGACGGTCTTTGAGCCATAATCCAATCCTAAAATTCTCATATTCAGTTCTCCAGATTTTATGCATCGAGTTCTTCATCCGTCTCGTTTTCTCTCTTCGCTGCCATTCGCCCCTTCTCATAGCTTGCGCAAACAGCAACTTGATTTTACCGGTCTTCCCTCTCATGCAAAGTTCTCTACCATGCAAATTTTCTCGCAAATGCAAATCTCTCGCAAATGCGAATGTATCGAAAAGACTGTCAGCCTTTCTCAGACGGATCGGACTGACAGTCTTCTTCTACTCCTGCCACAGCCTCTTTTTGCTCCGACCACGGACAGTCTCCGATAACGGGCAAATGCAGACTGCAACCATCCTCTCTCCCTGCCGTCCGATCCTGCTTTGGATCTCTCAAACACACTCTGGCATTTTAAGCGCACACTTTCTCTGGCACTTCCTTCTCAAGAGAGTTCTGGCAATATGCCTATTTTTTCAGCTTTGCATCAATATATACTGACATCAGCTCTTCGAGAATCTCATCTCTCTCCACCTTCATAATCAGGCTTCTCGCACTCTTATAGCTGGTGATATAGGTCGGATCTCCGGACATGATATATCCGACAATCTGATTGACCGGATTGTATCCCTTCTCCGTGAGCGCCACATATACCTGCTCGAGCACCTGGCTGACATCCATCTTATTTTCCTGTACTGCTTTAAAAAACTGTGTATTATGAATTTCGCCCATGCTTTTCACGTCCTTTAACTATTCTTCTCTATTCTATACTACTTTTCCTGATTCGGCAAGGGGAATTTAAACCCACAATTGTCACCCCTCATACCTTGCACAACCGGTGACGGATTTTACCCCTTTTTATCTCATCAGCAAAATTTCATCTGTCAGCATCTCGACAAGCTGTCCTCTCACAAGCATGTTGCGGGCACCAATTTCTGCCGGGTATGCGACCTTCACATACTCTTTCGTGTAACCGGTCAGATACGTCACTCCATCGACCTTCGTCTCCTCCTCGAGAAGCACCTCCTCCTCTTTTCCGAGGAAAGATTTCCGGTAATCGAGGGACTGTCTCTTCTCAAGCTCGAGAAGCACATCGCTTCTCTTCGCCTTGATCTGATCAGAAACCTGATTCGGCATCACCGCAGCGCGGGTTCCTGCACGGCGCGAGTACTTGAAAATATGCATCTCATAAAAACCGATCTCCTCCAAGAAGGATTTCGTCTGTGCAAATTCCTCCTCCGTCTCTCCGGCAAATCCTACAATCACATCCGTTGTGATCGCCGGATTCGTGAAAGCACGGCGCAGAATCTCGCATTTCTCACGATACTCCTCCGTGTCGTAACGGCGGTTCATCCTCTTGAGCGTCTCATCACAGCCGCTCTGCAAGGAGAGATGAAAATGCGGACAGATCTTCTCAGACGAGGCAAGCGCTTTTGCAAATTCCTCCGTCACAATTCTCGGCTCAAGAGAACCAAGGCGAATTCTCTTGATCTTCTCCACCTTCTCAAGACGAAGGATCAGATCGAGAAGCGTCTGGCGCTCTCCTTCAGGGAAATCAAGACCGTAGGAGCTCAGATGAATTCCCGTCAGAACGATCTCCTGATAACCTGCCTCGGCAAGCTCTCTGACCTCGCGTTCCACATCTTCCGGGCGACGGCTACGGACACGACCTCTCGTATACGGAATGATGCAATAACTGCAAAACTGGTTGCATCCGTCCTGCACCTTCAAAAATGCACGCGTGTGTTCTCCCGTATGGTGAAGTTTCAGCTCCTCGTATTCCTTCGTCTTTCCAATCTCAATCACATGGTCCTCAGCGAGATGTTCCTTCGGATTTGCATTGGAATCACCGGTATTCTCCCCATTTTCTCCATTTTCCATGCCTTCCTGAAGATCCAGAGCATCCTGCGTATTCTGAGGAACCTGTGTGTTCTGGCTCTTCTGCTCTCTCTCCGCAAAATAGGATTCGAGAATCGGAACGAGATCTTTCTTTTTATTATTTCCAATAATCACATCGACTGAGAGATCTTTCTTGAGTTCCTCCGCGGCAGCCTGCACATAACAGCCTGCTGCAACTACCACTGCATCCGGATTCATCTTCTTTGCCCGGTGCAACATCTGACGGGATTTCTTATCTGCCACGTTCGTCACGGAGCAGGTGTTGATAACGTAGACATCCGCCTGATCCTGAAAAGAGACAATCTCATATCCCGCTTCCTCGAGAAGCTGTTGCATCGCCTCCGTCTCATAGGCATTTACCTTGCAGCCTAAGTTATGTAAAGCTGCTTTTCTCATTGCTTATTCTCCTTAAATTTTCTATAATAAATCTTCTCCACCACTGTATCATGCGGAATTTTCCGTTCAGAAAATTTCCATCCCTGTACAGTAACTATTTGTTGCCTGACTCTGCAAATAATCCTTAAAACTCCCTATTGACTTTTCAGCCAGTTATGAGTAGTATTGTTATATGGCAGACGGGTGAAATGTGCCGTCGCAGCCAAAAAGGGAATGACAAAAACAAGGAGGCTTATTTACATGAAAACCGTTCGTATTTCTTTAAATTCCATCGATAAAGTAAAATCTTTCGTAAACGATCTGTCCAAATTTGATGTTGATTTCGACCTGGTATCTGGTCGTTACGTGATCGACGCAAAGTCCATCATGGGTATCTTCAGCCTGGATCTGTCCAAGCCGATCGACTTAAACATCCACGCTGAGGCAGGAATCGATGAGATCCTGGAGACCCTTTCTCCGTACATCATCAAATAATCATCCGGAATCCGTACATAATCATTCTTCACATCATTCATAGAATCATAAATAGAATCCATGGATGAATTTATGGATCTATCTGTTCTACAACTTAATATGAATCTATCCTTTATGTGGAATCGGAATCTGTGATAGACGGGATGCTTTCTCTCTGAGAAATGCATCCTTTTTTATTTTTTGTTTTATTTGGCGCATGATCCTGATCAGTCTGATCCATCCTGTTGAGATCTTCCAATCAGAATCCCTGCGCACTCATGTGTTACTGTTCACGCATCGCGCAAACAGCAACACATTTCTCTAAAATCGAAGGAATTTACTCACACCAGATCATCTCTGCGGTGTCAATCGCCGTCTTCATCATCTCATCAATCTTCTCCTGAAGTTTCAACTCAGAGCGATGAATGTAAGTGAGGTTCGGCTTGATTACCGGATGCTTTGCCACGAAAATCGTACAGCAATCCTCATACGGCTGAATCGAAGTCTCGAACGTTCCAATCTTCTCGGAAATATCCACGATCTCCTGCTTATCAAAACCGATCAGCGGACGGAATACCGGCATCGTGCAAACCTCGTTCGTCGCTGCGAGGGAATGTACCGTCTGGGAGGCAACCTGTCCGATGCTCTCGCCGGTGATCAGTGCCAGTGCATCGTTTCTGCGCGCAAGCTCCTCCGCAATCTTCATCATGTAACGGCGCATGATGATCGTCAGCTCCTCATGCGGGCACTGCTCATAGATGTAGAGCTGAATATCCGTGAAGTTTACAACGTAAAGCGGAATCGGACCGGAGTACTTGGATACCTGCTTTGCCAAATCCACAACCTTCTGCTTTGCGCGCTCGCTCGTGTATGGCGGAGCGTGGAAGTAAACTGCATCAATCTTCACACCGCGCTTTGCAATCATGTATCCTGCTACCGGGCTGTCAATTCCACCGGAGAGCAGAAGCATTGCCTTTCCGTTCGTTCCAACCGGCATACCACCCGGTCCCGGAATCATCAGGGAGTAAATGTTCACAAGTTTGCGAACCTCCACTTTCAGGAGCACCTGTGGCTTATGAACATCCACAGAAGTCTCCGGATATGCATTCAGGATTGCCTCTCCGAGATCGGCATTCATCTGCTCGGAACGGATCGGATAACTCTTGTCGGCACGACGGCTGTCTACCTTGAATGTGAAGTGTTTGTCCTCATAAACCTCTCCGACATAATCCACAACGATTTTCTTCAGGTTCTCGAAGTCCTTCTCCTCAACCTGAAGCATCGGGCAGATCCACGCGATACCGAAAACGCGCTGAAGTGCCTCAATCACCTCATCGTAATCGTAATCGCTGACTGCCTGCACATAGATACGTCCGGATTCCTTGGAAATCTGGAACGATCCCTCTACTTTTTTGAGTGCTACCTTGATCTGGTGAATCAGGGCATCCTCAAACAGATACCGGTTCTTTCCCTTTGTTCCGATCTCTGCATACTTAATCAAAAATGACTGAAATTTCATGGAGCTTCCTTTCTTTTTGTATTTATAACCGGTTAATGATCATGAATTGACCGTTTTTCTCTATTCTTATCTTGGTTTAAACATTCTTAGCCTCTGCGGTAACGGCGCAGAACCGGAAGAAGTTCTTTGAGTGCGTCGATGCAGTAATCAATCTGCTCTTTTGTGTTAAACACGCCAAAGCTGAAACGGATCGTCGAATCGAGAAGATCCGGCTTCACGCCGATTCCCTTTAACGTACCGCTGATGCCCGGATGATGGGAGGAACATGCGGAACCGGAGGAAACGAAAATACTCTTGTCCTCAAGCGCATGCAGAAGCACCTCCGCGCGCACGCCCTCAAAGCTCACACTCACGATCTGCGGAGCGCTTCCCTCGCCTTTTTTGCTGTTGACTACACAGCCGTCAAGCTCTCCGATGCGGTCGATCAGATAATCCTTGAGCTCGATCATCTGGCGGATCTTCTCATCATGATTTGTGTACATGATCTTGGCTGCGAGTCCGAGACCTGCAACTCCCGGAACATTCTCTGTACCAGAACGCAGTCCGTTCTGTTGACCTCCACCGTAGATCAGAGGTTTGATCTTTACGCCATTGCGGATATACAGGAAACCTGTTCCCTTCGGCGCATGAATCTTGTGTCCGCTGACAGAGAGAAGGTCAATGCCCTCCTTCTTCGGGCGAATCACATATTTTCCGTAAGCCTGGATCGCATCTGCATGGATCAGCGTCTTCGGATTCTTCTCCTTCACGATCCTGGAGATCTCTGCAATCGGCTCAACGGCTCCGACCTCGTTATTGACGTACATCACGGAGACGAGAATCGTGTCCGGACGCACTGCCGCTCTGAGCTCCTCCAGACTGATATGCCCGTCCTTGTCAACCGGAAGGAAGGTAATCTCAAATCCGAGTTCTTCCAGATAAGAGAGCGGATTGTATACAGACGGATGTTCAACTGCCGTGCTGATGATGTGCTTGCCTGCGCGCTGATTTGCGAGTGCTGTGCCGATCAAAGCCATGTTGTTGGACTCCGAACCGCCGGAGGTGAAAAGGATTTCCTTCTCCTCCACTTTCAGCGTCTTTGCAATCTGTGCGCGTGCTTCCTTTATATACCGCTCCGCCTCAACACCTTTTCTGTGCAGGGCTGCCGCATTTCCGTAATCTTCCGTCATCACCTTGACGACAAGATCCTTTACCTCGTCGAGCACCCGTGTCGTCGCGGAATTATCAAAATATGCTTCCATTTTATTCTAATCCTCCAGTTGAAACATCAAGATGGACAGGGCTGTCAGACCTGCCGTCTCCGTCCGCAAAATCCGTCTTCCAAGCGTGATTGGAGCCACCCCTGCCGACTTTGCTTCTTCCACTTCCTCCACATCAAAACCGCCCTCCGGTCCGATGAAGATCGCCACATCCATTCCCGGGCAAACTTTAGACAGAACTCGTTTTGTCTCTGCCATCCCTTCGGCAAGCTCATACGGGATCAGTGCAAGGTTCATCTTCTCTGCGCGTTTTACTGCCTCAGAAAAGCTCACCACTTTGCTGACCTCCGGGATCATCATGCGTCCGGACTGCTTTGCCGCACTCTCCGCAATCGCATTCCAGCGTCTGAGCTTTGCATCCTCTTTCTTCTTATCAAGTTTTACCACAGCGCGTCTCGTTGCAACCGGAATCACCTCGTAGACGCCAAGTTCAACCGCCTTCTGAATAATCAGATCCATCTTGTCGCTCTTTGGAAGTCCCTGAAAGAGATAGAGTCTTGACGGGAGCTCACTCGAATCTGCCTCCTCCGACAGAATCCTTGCGCGAATCTCATCTGCCTCCATCGTCTCAAGTTCACAGACATAGTTTCTCGAAATACCATCGCGAATTCCGACTTTCTCGCCCGGTTTCATTCTCAGCACGTTTCGGATATGGTTGACATCCTGACCGGTAATCACTGCATAGCCGTCCGCAATCTGCGCCGGTGTCACAAAAAAATGATACATGCTCTCTTCCTACTTTCTGCGTGCGGTGATGGAAACCCAGTCGTTCTGATGGTTGATCTCCACGATCTCCAGTTCCGGATTTGCCTCCATTGCCTGACGCACATCTTCTTCCTTCGTGTTAATGATTCCGGATGTGATGAAGATTCCGCCGTGCTTGAGGTGAGGTGCGATCTCGCCCTGAAGCATAATGATGACCGGAGCAAGAATGTTTGCCACAACGATGTCGTAGCACTCGTATCCTGCCTGATCCTGAATTGCCTTGTCATCGATGATATTTCCCTGAACAACGCCGAACTTCTCAGCCGGAATGTGGTTTGCCTCGAGATTCTCCCTGACTGCAACGACTGCATTCTCATCAAGATCGGTTCCAAATGCCTCGCTTGCGCCGAGCTTCAGAGCTGCGATTCCAAGGATTCCGCTTCCGGTTCCGACATCGAGAACCTTCTCTCCGCCCTTGATGTATTTGTCGAGCTGACGGATGCAAAGCTGAGTCGTTTCATGTTTTCCGGTTCCGAAGGCTGTTCCCGGGTCAATTTCGATTAAAAGCTTGTCTGCATGTTCTGCCGGAATCTCTTCCCAGGTCGGCTTGATCAGGATATCATCTACGGTGAACGGCTTGAAATACTGCTTCCAGTTGTTGATCCAATCCTTATCCTCTGTCTCGGAGACAGCGATTGTGCGCTCGCCGACATTGACGAACTCACTCAGATCATCGAGCCCTTCCTCAATGTTGCGCAGAAGGTCCTCGAGATTGCTCAGGTCTTCGAGATAGAAGCTCACCTTTGCAGTGCCATCGTCCGGCGGAAGTTCCGGGAGAATGTCGATAAACATGCCCTTCGTGTCTGCCTCAGACAGCGGTACGTTATCCTCGATCTCAATGCCCTCAATGCCAAGCTCGTCGAGCATATTGCTGATTAAGTCAACCGCCTCTGTGGTGGTCTTCAGTGTGAATTTTGTCCACTTCATAAATTTTTCATCCTTTCTTTTATCTTAAAATCGTCTTTAGTGAACTACCCATTGTCTAAAGCCAAAGGGCTTCCTGTTTCATAGACCTCGTGACCTACTATCTCCACAGGCGTTAATTCGGGCAGTCCCTGCCCTATGATATGTTTTTTGTTCTTAATCCTTCTTCAAGTAACAGTTTGTCTGTTGGTTTTTGTTTTTCTTTAATATCTATTTAATTTCTATTTTTCTTTTATGTGGCTCTGCAGCTCTCGATTCCAATTGAAGTCAGCAGAGCTGACCGGAAGCATACGCCAAGTCGATACTTAAACTCATAGCAAATAAATCCATCATCATTTGTGCAATGCACGAACGGTAATACCCGCTTAGTTTCCAGAAAGAATTTTGATAAACAGAATTGCTAACACAACCAAAACCACCGGTCTCACAATCTTCTGTCCATTATGTACGACGAGACCGGAACCAATATAATGTCCTGCGATGCAGAATAAACCTGCACTCAGTCCCAGACTGTAACTGGCTGTCCCATGAATCAGGAATGTCGTGAGTGCTGCAAGGTTGGAAGACAGATTGATCATCTTTGTCATTCCGGAGGCAGTCTGAACATCCAGTCTCGCCAATCCGGTCAATACGATCAGAAGAAAGGTTCCGGTTCCCGGACCGTAAAATCCATCGTACATTCCAATGACAAGGGATGCACAGATTGCCACTGCAAATGTAGCCGTATCGGAAAGCGGTCCCTTCTCAGAACCTGCCCCGAAATTTTTATTTTTCAGAACATAGAAGGCGACAATCGGAAGAACCGGAATCATCAGATTCTTCAGGATCTGATCACTTGCCAGAAGAGAAAGTCTCGATCCAATCATCGATCCAATGAGTGCCGAAACACAGGCGCAAATCGAAAGTATAATCAGCTTTCTTCCTTTAATATACCCGTTTTTCAAATATCGGGCTGTTGAGATCACTGTTCCCATCGAAGAGGACATCTTATTTGTTCCGATCGCGATATGCGCCGGAACACCAGCAATGATGTATGCCGGAAGGGAGATCAGTCCACCTCCGCCTGCAATCGAATCAACAAAACCAGCCAGAAACACCAGTGGCCATACAATTAGATACGTCTTCATGCCCCTCTATCCTCCCGCTCTTTTGTAACTTACTGTACTTCCTATATAAATACACAAAGCTCAAAATATCATAACACACTTTTTTCTGCTTTACAAGCAAGTTTCCGGCTCAAAAAGTGCCTGATGAATCCCATCACACAAAATCCTGCTGATCCGCTGGATTCTCTCATCAATATCGGGCGGAGTTACATACAAATTGCGCAGTTCCGGTTCCAGTTTTTCCTCCCATCCCGGCTTTTCCTCGATCTCCCACGCTTCTAGAGAGCTGATTGTATCATGCACAATCGAAGTCGCACCGACGACGGTCGGGACTCCAACCGCAAACACCGGAACTCCAAGACTTTCTCTTGTCAATCCATGACGATGATTTCCCACTCCCGATCCCGGATGAATTCCTGTGTCCGTCAACTGAATCGTCGTTCCAAGGCGACGGACACTGCGGGCTGCAAGCGCATCAATCACGATGACCAGCTCCGGTTTTGTCTCCCTTACAATTCCCCGCAAAATTTCTGCACTCTCCATTCCGGTCTGAGCCATCACACCCGGAACGATTGCACTTAACAGGGGCAGATTTCTCTCCTGACAAAAGCCCTTTCCAAACTGTCCATCGAGATGGCGCGTCACCTTCAGCTTCCCCGCTGTGCGTGGTCCAAGCGCATCCGGCGTCACAAACGCATTTCCCAATCCTACAACGAGAATCCGCTTTCCCTCAAATCCGATTCTATTCTCTTTATTTTTCACCTTTTCTGATTTTGATCCCTGGAATTCTTTGAGGTCATCCAGTTCTTTTGGGGTTATCTGTGCTTCGTTCTGTTCTCTCAGCAGTAGTCTGCGAAGTTGCAGGGCAAACTCTCTGGCGATCTCCTCCATCTCTTCCTCATCATTTCCAGCCATTCCATCCGCCTCAAGCGTCAGATAGACTCCTTTGGGCTTTCCCATTGCTCTTGCCCCATGCTCATCAAGGATCTGCACCTCGCTCATCTTTACTGCCGATCCGCTCTCCCTCCATTCGCGCAGAGCAACACCCGCAATCTCTCCTCCATCTCCCGGAAAACTTTCTCTCTGCTCAACCGCCAGATCCGTCCGAACCTCAAAATTGTTTTCCTTTCTTGCCATTTTCCATATTCCCCTTTCCATCCATTTCTTTTTTGTATTACACGAAATTTTCTATTCGATCAAAAAATTCTGCCTGCACACTATGACCGTCTCTCTTATTTTTTCAAAAAATCCTTAGAATTATGTATTGACATTTTATGAGAAATTGAGTAGAATACAAAAGTATGTTTACATTGAACTGTCCGTGTCCAGGCTTTGATGCAAACCAGATGCTATTGAATTATTTTTTTATAATTGGAGGTGCCCAGATTGGCAAATATTAAGTCTGCTAAGAAAAGAATTTTAGTTACCGAGACCAAGGCTGCTAGAAACAAAGCTATCAGATCTAAGGTTAAAACTGCTTGCAAGAAGGTAGAGGCTGCTGTCCTTGCAGGAGATAAGGCTCTTGCTCAGGCAAGCCTGAATGCTGCTATCTCTGAGATCGAGAAGGCTGCAACCAAGGGTGTTTACCACAGCAACACTGCTTCCAGAAAGGTTTCCCGCCTTTCCAAGGCTGTTAGCGCAATGGCGTAAGCATAAGACTGGAATTTAATATAACCACAAAAAGAACTTCGATCCCTGGGTGTGGGGAATCGGAGTTCTTTTTTATACCATTCTTACATTATTTAGATTTCCGGTCATCGAGTTTCTTTTAATACTCTTTTGCAATCAGCAATTCTACCGCAAGACGATCCTGAAGTCGTCCACTCTTAACCGCCTCCTCGGCATCCACACACAGATTTACATACGAGAGAATCTGGTCCCGCGTAAACTGTCTCGCCTGTGGCATTGTCTTTCCGACAACAAACGGCTGAAGTTTCAGCGCAGACGCGATCGCACTTCGATCCATCCTCTTTTCCATCAGCTCTTTTACCTGCAAAATCTGATTAAACTGTCTCGCAATCAAAAATAGAATTCTCATCGGCGGTTCTTTGAGTGTCAACAGATCCTCATAGAGATCCATCGCCTTGTGCGGTTGTCTTCCTGCAATCGCAGACACCATCTCAAAAATTCGGTTTGTCACCTGCGGAGTACAGATTGCTCTCACATCCTCATCGGTGATGACCTCTTTTTCTCCCGTATAGCTGATGAGCTTTTCGAGTTCCATGCGAATATTCTCCATATCATCTCCGCTCATGCTTAAAAACAACTCCATCGTTCTTCCGGTGATCTTCTTGCCCGCCTTTGCGAGAATTGCTCCCGCCCATCGCGCAAGCTGAACACTATCCTGTCGGTTCATCTCCGCAATGTAACCAAGTTCCTTGATCTTCTTATAAAGTTTACTTCGCTTATCCACCTCCGACTCCACAAAAATCATGCAAGTCGTATCCGGCATCTGTGGAAGATACGTCAGAAGTGCCTCACACCCACTCTTAAAAAATCCACTGTTTTCAATGAGGATCAGGCGATGTTCCGCAAAAAAAGGCATTGTGTCTGCCAGACGAATAACCTCCTCAACATCAATTCCCTTGCCCTCAAACGCAGCAAAATTCATGGTATCTCCGTCGAGAATCGCCTCCATCATCTTCTTTTTATAACTATTCTTTAAAAAAGCCTCTTCCCCGCAAATCAGATACGCTCGCTGAAAAGTATGATTCTTGATATCCTGATTCAGTGTCTGCATTCTTATTCTGTCCCCTATTTTTTCTTAATTTTCTCTCATATGCAGCAATACTTTTTCCCATCGCTATATTATAACGCACATATATCTTTTGTTGTTTATACCAGATCTGTATAAAAAAATCAACTCCGAAGCAAAATGATTGCCGATCAGTGCCCGTATCCATAGGACCAGCATCTCCACGAAACCTTCTCCCCATCGGTATGGAAGAAGACACTCCCGTCCTGTCCCGTTCCAATCACCTTTATCTTTCGCTCTCTCAGTCTTTCTATCGTCTCCTCATGCGGATGACCATAACGATTGTCCTTTCCATAGGAAATCACCGTTATCTGCGGGTTCACTGCATCAAGCCACTCCTCGCTGTTTGAAAATCTTGAACCATGATGAGCAGATTTCAGTAGAAAAATCCCCTCAAGCCCGTTCTCACCAGAAACCTCTGACGCATTTTCTGCGCTCCCAGCACGATTTTCTGCACTCCCCGTATTCTCACACTCCAACAGTGCAGCTTCCCCCGCCTCACTCATGTCCCCAGTCAGAAGCATCGCAAATTTTCCATACTCCACACGAAGCACAAGGGACTGCTCATTGCGATCAGCCAGAGCCTTTTCTGCCATTTCTTCAAGGTTTCTCCTGTTCTCTGCTCCCTCATCCTCCCCCGGCGGATACAAGCACTGAATCCTCAGCTTTCCACTCTCGATTCGATCTCCCCTCTCCATCCAGATCACACGGCACCCTCGCCGATCTGCCTGCTCAATCAAGGTCTGATACGCCTCATCTGCCTGTCCCGCCTTTGGAAGAATCAACTGCCTGATGCCGATATCCTCTTCCTCCTGAAAAAGCCACACCAGTCCACTGATGTGATCTGAATCACCATGACTGACGATGACACTGTCAATTCTTCGGATTCCACTGCTCTTTATAAACGGAACCAGACGATTTTTCCCAAGATTTTTCTCGTCACTGCTTCCACCATCGACCAGAATCACCGACGAATCTGCCCGAATGCAGATTCCATCCCCCTGCCCTACATCAAGAAACGTCACATCAAGCCCCCGGTGCGGAAGTGGAAGTAAAAGAACACTAAGCGCAACTACCAACCATACTCCCGGCATTTCATGCTTTTCATGCCTCACCTGCTTTTCCGGCTTTTCACGCTTCTCCGGCTTCGTTTCCCATTTCCTAAAAAGCAGAATTCCCGCCAAAGCCCCATAATAGACTCCGATCTGCCAGAATCTCGGACGCCCAAAAATCAGATGACTCCCCGGAAATCTCGCCCCAATCCGACAGCACCACTCATACCATCGAAGAAGCATTCTCGCCCCACCAACTGCAAACCGCCCTGCTCCCACGGAGACTTCCGCAAGCACAAGCCCTGTGACTGCCGATCCCACAAGAATTCCTGCAAACGGAACAATGAGAAGATTCAGAAAAATCCCATACAACGGAAACTGAAAAAAATGCCAGAGCACAATCGGAAACGTCACCGCATGCATCCCGATTCCCGCATAAAATGCATTTGCGCTTGTATCATGACTTTCCTCACCACCTGCATTACCATTTTTCTCTTCAAACAATCCAATTCCAAGAATCGCCCCAAACGAGAGCTGAACTCCCGCCTGTGTCAATAAATAGGGGCTGTCCCACATCAGAATCATTCCGGCAAGCCCGAGCGCACTCCGTCTGTCATACGTCCGCCCGAGATATGAAGCTCCAAATCCGCAAAGCGTCATCACAAGTGCCCGAATCACCGATGCCGAACTTCCACTCATCCACGCATATCCGGTCAACACCACGCCCGCAATCATTGCAGAAAACCCAAATCCAACTCCCAGTTTTCGCAAAAGTCCGTAGACTGCAAGACTTACAAGAGAGAGATGAAGCCCACTGAGTGCCAGAATATGCGCAATTCCATTTTCCTGATAGAGAGTGCGCACCTCCTCGGGAAGATCTGTCCTGTCCCCGAGAAGAACTGCCCGCAAAATTCCTGCATCCTGCGCCCCTGCAATCCGCTCCAAATTTGCCGAAGCGCGCAAAGAAATCTTCCGAAGAGCCTCAAGAATCCAGTCGCACCGCCGATCTCGAACCTCAACTGAGGAGGCAATCATCCGATAGGTCAGTTTTTTCGATCGATAATAAGTACAGTAGTCAAATTCTCCGGGCGCACGTGGCTTGTCAAACGCATAGCAGATCCCAGTTACACAAACCTGATTTCCGCAGGAAAAAACCTCTCCGCTCTCAATTTCTGAATCAGTTTTCTGACCTGACCCAAAACCAGGTTCTGTCTCCTGATTGATTTTCACGAGAATCCGCCGAAGTAATCGTCGTTTTTTTACGTGATTTTCATAATTTTCATGATCTCCGTAATCTCCATGATTCCCTACCTGCGCCTTCACAAATTCCATATCTGCAAATTCCATGCTCGCAAATTCTATATTTTCCAGTTTTGCATGATCCAATTTGCCGGTATAATCCAATTCACCATTTTCCAGCTCACATGCATCCAAAATCAGCTCCCACCCGTTTTCTTTCTCAGTGACGGATCGCACTCGCCCGGTGATCGTCGTTATTTCTCCGTCAAGCCCAAGCGCAACCTCCCTCTCGCAGACATTTCGCTCAAAAGTCGCCCGCCCTGCTCCGATAATCCCACCAATTAACGTGAGCCCACAAATCATCATTGTTATCCCACAAATCCTCGATAAGAAAAAAGACCAAAACCGCCCCTGACGATTTTTGCCTTTTCTCTCTTCAATTCTTTCTCTCTGTCGTTTTCTGTATTTTTCAGCGGATAACGGACTGCCAAATTGATCCGAGAACCAATTTGACAACTCATTTCCTGACATCAAAACCAGGACTGCCACGATCGCCACAACCACAGCGACAGCCACCCCGGCAATCACAAACCTTCCAGTTTTTTCGACTGCCCCCATATTTTCGCTCACCGCTCTCCCACACAGAATCCATGCCTCTCCAAGTACGAATCCTCCTGCCAGGAACACAAGCGGTCTTCTAATGATCTGATCCTCCTATCAAATCGAGGTTGCGCTCAAAGAGCGTATTGAGTGGTACCTTATCCCGGAATACAACATTCTGGTTTCCATCGACCGTGATCTGCACCCGGCTGACCGAGGACTGCTCAAGCAGAGAGTCCACAATCGAGTAAATCGGAATGTAATCCTGCACATTCAGTGCATTGTTGAGAAAACTGCTGTCAAAATTCAGATAGCACACATTCTCATTTACAGAAATATTCAAAAGTTTTGTCTGCGGATCGAGCGTCGGGCACAGATTTTCCGACTCCGGTCCCTCAAGAAGCGCCTCAACGACAACCTTCTCGACCGAAGTATTGATGTTGTGCATCACACTCCTGCGCTCCGGATACAGTTTTTCTCCGTCTGCATCCGTAAAATACAGCGTCAGTTCTGTCTTCTCGTAGGCATTGATATCCGTGATGCTGTCCACAAAATCCGAGTCACTGAGCATACCAACCGGCATATTGTTGGCATCGAGAAGGGGCTGATCGCCCGTGTAAATATTAATATAATCAATCCCATCAATCTGCGTCATCGTCTTCGTGAGTGCTGCCCGGCACAAGATTTCACGGTAGGATTTCATGCTCGTATAGTTGTTATCAAAGTAGAGATAAAGCACGACATCCTCTTTTTTGTATCCCTGATAAATCACCTTATCCGAGAGTGCCATCTGCGCATCGAGATCCGCCGGCACATGCAAAAGCTGTTCCATCAGCTCCTGAATCAGAAAATCCTGATCGGTCGTCTCCGTCTGATAATCGTGCGCGACAAGGCGGGTCGCCGACGGATTCATGTAATAGATCTGGTAGATATTTTCCCCGTCTACATGTTCCGTCCCCGTCCTCGTCTTCTGACATCCGACAATCCCTGCGACGAGAAGCACCAATACAGCCAGAAGGAGCAGACAGTCTCGTTTCTTTTTCTTCGTATTCATCGGTCTCGTCCTTGCCCCCCTCTCATCATGCAATATAGTTGAGCGGAATCCGGATTGTGAACGTACTTCCCTCACCCTCCCGGCTCGTCAACTTGATCGCACCCTTATGCATCAACACAACATTTCTCGTGATCGCAAGTCCGAGTCCGCTTCCGCCTGTCTCTCTCGAGCGCGCCTTGTCGACGCGGTAAAAACGCTCAAAAATGCGGTCCTGCGCCTCCTCCGGAATTCCGATTCCAGAGTCCGATACCTTAATATAAAAGAATTTGTGGTCGGCATCGAGCGTCACCCGCACCCAGCCATCCTCCTTGTTGTACTTGATCGCATTTTCCACAAGGTTCGTGATCGCAAGCGAGAGCTTCATCTCATCTACATCCGCAGTCACCTCGCGGATGCTCTCAAAAATCAGCTCGACTTTCTGTTTGTTTGCGATCGGACGCAGACGCTTTAAAATTTGCTCGACGAGCGTGTAAATATTCGACTGGGAAATGTTGAGTTCCGCCTCCGACTTGTCCATTTTCACGAGAGAGAGAAGGTCATCGATGATCTTGCTCTCGCGGTCGATCTCATCCGAGATGTCCTCCATGAACTCCCGGTAAAGCTCCACCGGCACTTCACCCATTCCCATCAGCGAATCCGCAAGCACGCGAATCGAGGTGATCGGCGTTTTGAGCTCATGGGAGACATTCGATACAAACTCCTGGCGCGACTGGTCAACCTCACGAAGTTTTGTGATCGTCATCTCAACCGCCCTTGAGATGTCCTGAGTCTCCTTGTAACTGTCGGTGCTGATATCGGTGTCGAGAGCGCCCTGAGCCACATGATTGAGCCGATTCTGAAATTCCTTAAACGGGAAGATCAGACAGGAAGCCACCGCGATTCCGGCAAGCAAAACCACAAAGAACACAATACTCTGAAGCAGGACTGCCTTGTCGTGAACCATATCCGCAAGCGACATCAACGGCTCCGTCGACGAGGTGATAATCATGACTCCCTGCACAGTCTTCTCCGCCGTATTGTCATAGATCGGTGTTGTCTGAAGGAAATAGTGACGGTTCTTGATATACCGGTTCATCGTCTCTCCCTGATAACAGCGAATCACTGACTCCGCAATATGAAGACGATTTTCCGCAATATGGAATGTATCCTCCACAATCCGGAAATTCTGATCAACAACCACGATTCTTCCATCAAAAATATCCGCGACCGTCTCGATCTCACTGTTCATCATGGAGCGATCCGTCCCGTTCAAATACCCCGCCCGCGTCAGCTTGTCGCTCAAAATCTGGCACTGATTCTGAACCTCCGCCATCCTCGCCTCAATCTGATTCTGACGCACCGAAGCGATCGTCGCATGGGTGCACAGAATCATCGGAATCAGACCAAACAGCACAAGAAGAATCACAACCGGTACTTTCAGGCTCACCGTCACCCTTCGTTTGACTGCAAAAGGGAACTGCCATTTCTTCTTTACCTGATCCATTGTTCTCTCACGCTCCTCCTTTCCCCGATTTTCTGACGTTATTGACGTTATTTGTGTCTGTCTTTGCGTCTGATGTTTTTCGCTTTTCGCCAATTTTTATATTTGACGTTTTCTTTAATGTTTTCTCTGACCCTTTCTCCTGCTTTTAATCCAGCTTTTTCGTGCAGGCAAGGGCGATTGCTCCCGGTCCGATGTGACAGGCAACACTCAGAGACAGAGGGTCCATATGAATTCCAACACTCTTCGGGAAGTGTGCTTTGACTTCCTCAAGAAATTCTTCTGCCATCTCACGATCGTACGTGTAAGCGAGCTGAAGCCAGGTGTGCTCTGCCTCCGGATCATGGAAACGATTCTTAATATCATGCTCGATCGCCGTGATCATCGTACTCTTTGCCTGTTTGATCGTGCGCGCCTTCGAGAACGAATCGAGCTTCTCTCCCTGAATCTGAAGCACCGGCTTGATCCGAAGCAGAGTTCCGAGTGCTGCTGCCGCCGGGGTAATGCGTCCGCCCTTCTTTAAGTACTTCAGAGTGTCCACTGTGATGTAAATGCTTGACTCGAGCTTTGTCTCCTCAAGCACGCGCTTGATCTCTTCTCCATCCATTCCCTTATCTGCCATCACCTTTGCATCGATAGCAGACTGGCGCTGAGTAACAGAGATTCTCTGGTTGTTGACAACAAAGACCTTGCCCTCATACTCATCCTCATCCGCAAGCATCATGGCAGTCTGGCAGGAACCACTCAACCCGCTTGACATCGGAATGTGCACAATCTGATCATACTCTTTAAGAAGTTCATTCCACTGGTTCATCACGGTCTGCGGAGACGGCTGAGAAGTGGAGATCTCAGCTCCATCAGTCAGATGAGTATAAAACTGCTCCTGCGTCAGGTTGATATCCTCCTCATAGGTCTCACCGTTGATCATAAACGGCATGGGAATCACAGTGATTCCAAGCTCCTTCGCCTGTGCCTGTGTAACTCCGCTGTTGCTGTCTGTAACGATCGCGATCTTCATTTTATTCTAAAATCTCCTTTTTCATTTCTTTCTTTTTATGTTTTTCTTCCATTTTTTATTTCTGTTTTTTCTTTTCTTCTATATTTTCTTATCTTCTGATTTTCTTTTTTCTGTCTCTGCCTTCTGATTCCGATTAATCTTCTGGTTTTGATTGAAAATTCTTAATGCTCACCCGCACTTGAGATTCGGTTTTTTCTCCTCCTCAATAACCTCGATTTTGCGGATCAGATCAATCGCCCACGGCTCCTCCTCCGGATTCTGATAGCGAACTGTGACAATCGTCATCTGATTCTTATAGAGAATCTGCGCAGAGACCTCATACCGCAGTTTCCCATCCCTCTGCCTCGGATGATAGACCGCTATGCGTCCGCGCAGACTATCCCTCTCATAGTCAATGACTCTCTCGACTTCTTCCTTCTCAAACGGTCGATTTTCAAACCTCGCCTCGTGCTCCAAATTCATCGCACAGATGTAGTAATCATGACTGTTCTCTGCCCATCCATCGTAGTAACGCTCCGAGTTTCCCTGTCTCGTCCCGTCGTAGAGATAACTTCCGGGTACGGCAAAACGCAGGGAACCGATTGTCCGAAACAAAAGTTCCTTTCGGCATCCGACCTGCGCATTCTTTGGCAGTTCCGGCGTATGATCGAGCGCTTTCGGCTCACGCCCGTCGAGCGCACACAGCTCCAAATACTCATTTTTAGGGAACTGAATATCCGCTTTTAATGCAAGCGCGCGCTCAAGCAGATCAAGAATCTTTCGGTTGATCACCTCATCCTGTTCACTCCGGCCGGATGGCATAAAATAGCACTCCTGATTCATCAGCACAAGCGCACAGTTTCGATAGTAGTAAGCGTCTTTCTCCTCCTCATTCCAGATGAAAAAATCCTTTGCAAATCCCATACTGACTCCGGAATGGACGATGTTTCGAATCTCCTCCATCGAGAACTGGCGGATATGCGTCATCACCATCCCCTTATGCTCCTCGGGCAGATAATAATTCGCCGGCCAACAGACGAGCTGACGATCCGCGCGGTCCTTCTGCTCAAAAATCTGCTTCATCAGATCACCAAACCAGGTATAAAAATACTCTCTCCTCATCCGGACAAAATTGCGGTCCCGATCATATCCGGTATCATCCTTGACGAGAAGCCCGAGCTTTCCTCGCGACGCGTAGAGATCCAGAAAATGAATCACTGCCGCATGAAATCCCGGTCCTGCGATATTCGTCTGGCACTCCCCGACAATCTCGCCCTTCTTCCATGCCATCCACAGAAAGCCCTCCGGACAGAACTGATAGATCACATAGTCACCGACCACGTCGCAGTGATACCCCATCTGCCCCGCAAGCTCTCGCGAAAATCTCTGCATTCGCTCGAGATTCCAGGTATTCTGGGGAAGCCAGCTATGCTGTGGCTTCATCGAAAATGAAATCGTTATGCCCATACTCTTCCCTCTCCTGCTGTGCTTTGAATTCGATTGTCTATCAAAATCGTAGAGTACCACGCCTGACCAACTGGATCAGACGTGGGTGAATGCGTAATGATTTTAAAATTTTAGATCATTCATTTTTTTGATTCTTAATATATTCCTTTACCGCAGTACTTGTTCGGTCACTGACAGTCCCGATAAAATAACTCAAACTCCAAAAATAGGGTTTCCAGTAATAAGGTTTCAGTTCCTCAGAAAACTGTTTTCTAATGTTTCGAGAAGATGCAGATTTAAATGCATTTACAAATTCTGCAAGATTTAAATTTGGTTTTGCATCAAACAAAATATGAATATGATCTGGCATGCATTCAAATGCCTGAATCGTAAGATCACGATCCTTAAAATAGGTTTCCGTATAATTTCTGAGGGCAGTTTCTAATTGTCCGCGAATCACGGGATGTCGATATTTTGTGACTAAGACTAAATGGTACTGCAATAAAAAGCAACTATGCCTGTTCACATAATAACCACCTTGTTTTAAAAACATATGTTCTCCTTTCTTATTGCAACTGATCGCATAATATGATATAATTATATCATATTATATTAACTAGTTACAATGTATTTTTATTCAAAAGGAAAGGAGGCAACCGATATGGGATATATGAGAACAATAACTGTTTGTATCACTCAAAATCATCCCTTATTTAACTATGCGGAAACGGTAACACGTCTTGCAAATCATTTAAGCAATGCAATTCGTTTTCGTCAGCGTCAGGTATTAACGGCGGTCTCCAAACCTGCTACAAATTGGTCAGCTAACGAACAGGAAGTCATGAAGGAAATTCTTGATACCATCTCACAAATGAAACGTCCTGTCCCTGTTCCGACAAAGGAAAACCATTTTCTTGGCTATTCCTTTTTGGATTCTGTCATGAAATATACAAAAAATCCAGATTATTATGCAAAGGGACTTCCGCGTCAGACCGCACAATATGTTTTAAAACAGGCAGTTCGAGATATGAAGACCTTTTATGCCTCCTGTCATGCCTACGCAAAAGATCCCTCCGCCTTTACCGGGAAGCCAAAACTTCCTGGTTATAAGAAAAAAGGCGGACATACCACAGCAACTGTTTCTAATCAAGACTGTATCATTAAATTACGAAACGGCAAATGGTATGCAGAATTCCCATTCATAAAAGAGATGCCTGTATGTATCGGATTTCCGATTCCGGATGCAAGACTTAAGCAAGCATGCATTATACCGGAAAATGGACGTTATCGTTTGACTTTCCAATTTGAAGTCGAAAAAGATCTTCCTGAACATTCAAAAGAATCTCATCGAATCTGTGCAATTGACTTTGGTGTCGATAATCTCATGGCAGTTACGAATAATTGTGGCATAGCATCTCTTTTATATAAAGGTGGACCAGCTAAAGCATCAAATCAATGGTACAACAAAACCATTGCGAAACTTGTAAGTGAACAGACCCTTCAAACAGGAAAAAAATTTATACCAGATGAAACCTATTATGCAATTACAAACCGACGAAACGATCAGGTCTCTGATTATCTGCATAAATGTGCAAAACACTTTGTGACATGGTGCGTAGAAAACCGTATCGACACCGTTGTTATGGGTGTGAATAAATACTGGAAGCAGAATTCTGGGATCGGTCATCAAAATAATCAGGAGTTTGTACAGTTACCAATTACCAAACTTCGCGAAATCCTTCAGTATCTTTGCGAATGGAACGGGATTCGTTGCATCAAACAGGAAGAAAGCTATACCTCAAAGGCAAGTTTTCCTGAGCAAGCCTTTGATGGGGAAAGTCTGCCTTGTTTTGAGAATGTTTTTATTCTTCTTCATCCTGATTATGAGAATCAAAAAAAGAACCGTCAAAAACAATTACAAGCAAAAAATTCATTTAGCAAATCAAAAGAAAAACGACAGCGACGAAAAGAATGCGTTCTTTGTCAAACTGTCGCTTAAAAGTAATCCCACTGGGATAGGGCTTTGTGAATAGCCATAAGCCACTTATCGTAGTCTTTCGGAAACCACGCCTGATGGCGTAGGAAACGGAGACTTCAGACGTGGTAATTCATATTTTATCGTATTTCACCCAAAAAGGAAAGTCATTTTAACACAACATATTTCGTGATCAGCGCAATAATTTTCTCCGACTCAAGTGTTTTTGCTACATACTCATTCATCCCGGCATCATGATTTCTTTCCAGATCATCAATCGTATGGATCGGGCTGTCCGGCGGTAATCCTCCTCTCGCGCCGAGTGCGCATCCTTGCGGAGCATTTATTATTTCATAGGACGCAATTTCCTATGAAATAATAAAAGATCCCACAGAATCTGAGATTTCTGATTTTTGGCGAATTCTCAAACTCTTGGGATCTTTTTTACTTTTCTTTACTTTTTTACCGAGCTTCTCTCATCCGACTTTTCTGCCAGATGATCATTGAATCGTTGCTATCTCGCTCTGCTTATTTTACGAGCAGGCTCTTTCCGGTCATCTCCTTCGGCTGTTCCTTGCCCATCAGCTCGATCAGAGTCGGAGCGATGTCTGCAAGGCATCCGCCCTCACGCAGTTTGTAGGACGGATCTGCATTTACAAGGATAAACGGAACCGGGTTCGTGGTATGAGCGGTCCATGGCTCGCCGGTCTTGTAATCGATCAGCTGTTCTGCATTTCCGTGGTCTGCACAGATGAACATCACGCCGTTTACTTCCTTGATTGCGTCAACTGCACGGCCTACACACTCATCAACGGTCTCGATTGCCTTGATTGCAGCGGACTCTACGCCGGTATGACCAACCATATCCGGGTTTGCAAAGTTGATGACGATTGCGTCATACTCGCCGGACTTGATGCACTCCACGAGTTTATCGCAAACCGCCGGAGCACTCATCTGCGGTTTCAGATCGTAGGTCGGAACCTCCTTCGGAGACGGGATCAGATAGCGATCCTCACCCTCGTTCGGCTCCTCGACACCGCCGTTGAAGAAGAAGGTAACGTGAGCGTACTTCTCGGTCTCAGCGATACGAGCCTGCTTTAAGCCGTTCTTTGCAAGGAACTCGCCGTAGGTGTTCGTGATCGACTCTTTTACAAATGCTACGAGCTTGTTCTCGATCGTCTCATCGTAATCGGTGAAGCATACGAACGTGGTCTTTACGCGGTCTCCGCGGTCAAATCCGTCAAATGCGTCATCACAGAAGACTCGGGTCATCTCTCTTGCACGATCCGGACGGAAGTTGAAGAAGATCACGGAATCTCCGTCCTTGATCGCTGCGACTGGAGCGCCGTTCTTCGTAACTACGGTCGGAATCACGAACTCATCGGTCTTTCCGTCATCGTAGGACGCCTGGATTGCACCGGTTGCGCTCTCTGCGTAATTGCCCTCGCCCTTCGTCATTGCGTTGTATGCCTTCTCAACGCGATCCCAGTTCTTATCACGATCCATTGCATAGTAACGACCGGATACAGAAGCAACCTCGCCGACACCGATCTCTGCCATTTTCTGCTCAAGCTCTGCAACGAACTCCTTACCGGAAGACGGAGGGGTGTCACGTCCATCGAGGAAGCAGTGTACATAAACTTTCTTTAAGCCATTTCTCTTTGCAAGCTCAAGCAGTCCGTAAATGTGGGTGATGTGGCTGTGCACACCGCCGGTCGATACCAGACCGAACATATGAAGAGCGGAATCATTCTTCTTGCAGTTCTCAACTGCCTCCAGGAATGCCTTGTTCTCAAAGAAATCTCCGTCCTGAATGGACTTGGTGATGCGGGTCAGCTCCTGATATACGATGCGTCCTGCGCCCATATTCATATGACCAACCTCAGAGTTACCCATCTGGCCATCCGGAAGTCCTACTGCCAGTCCACTCGCCTCACCCTTTACAAACGGGCACTGGCTCATCAGCTGATCCATCACCGGAGTCTTTGCCTCACATACGGCATTTGCCTCACAGTTTGGATTCAGGCCATATCCGTCCAGAATCATCAATACAACTGGTCTCTTATCCATGATATACTCTCCTTCTTTTAACGACCGCCTGTCCGGTCCACTGCCAAACACAATTCGCCAAACCCATCTTATTGATCAAAATCGATCGAATATCGTTTAAACTTTGACGATTCAGAATCATTGTACTTCATCATGAACAATTTTTCAAGTATAAGATACATGGCAAATTCCTACTCATGTACAGCAAGAATTCTTCGACATGTTTTACTGCATAATTCCCTTTACCGCCCAATCGTAGGTGTTCAATGCCTGAAACAGACTCAAGTTTGCACTCTCAAGCGCATTCTTTTTCTGCGTGTAAGTGATCTGTGCCTGAAGGTACTCTGCCTTGCTCAGCATGCCAAGGCTGTACTTGCTCTGTGCATTCTTCCATGTGATCTCCGCGCTCTGTGCTCCGGTCTGCGCGCTCACAAGCGCCTGTCGGCTCTGCAAAACCTGATTGTAGAGATCCTGCATTCCGGTCTTCACCTGCTCGATCTGCGCCTGCTCCTTGCTCGACTTCGCATTCATACCCGCGGTATCAGAATTTGAGGAATTACTGCGGATGCTGATCAGTTCGGTGTTATTTCCGATTGCGGTCTGCGTGTCCGCGCTTAAATCAAGGCTATCTACGCGCGAAGCATCGGCGGACGGGATCTTTGCAATCTCTATGCTTCCATCTGTCGCAAGACCGAGCATCAGACAGAGATTTTCATAGATCTCATCCTCGCTGTTCTTTGCCGACTCTGCCGACTGCTGTGCCGAGAGAAGGTTCGCATAAGCGGTGTCGACATCTGTCTGGGACGCAAGTCCTGCGCCAAGCATCGTGCAGGTGTTCTCATACTGCGTCTGGTAGAGTGCCTGCATCTGACTCGCAAGCTTCTCCTGCTGTTTTACCGACTGATACGAAATCATCAGGCTCTGCGCTCCATTCGTCAGTGTGCGCTCAAGCGAGAGCTGAGAAGATGACGAGTTCTTCCGGTTCATCCGCTGAAGCATCTTGTTGTACTGGGAGATCGATGCGCGGTAAATCGCAAGATTTGCCGAGTACTCCGCATAGTCATCCATATCGCCGGAATCCTTCGCGTCATCCTTCTTTCGCTTATCCTCCGCAATCAGCTCTGTCAGCTCTTCCTTCATCTGCGTGTACTGCTGACGTGTCGAGTCAGTCGCATCGGAAGCCTGCTTTGCCGAGGTATTTCCGCGGTGGATCAGACTTCCAAGCTCGTCATACTCCACCGTGTTGTCATTTAACCTCTCCTCGGAAATCACATTTCCATCTGCCATCTCAGTCCGGGCGGTATCCTCCTCCCAGGTCACTTCGGGGCTTACGACCGGACTTGTCGCCTGCTCCCCCGAATTTGCAGAACCCGCTGATGCACCAGAGGAGGATTCTTCCGCGACATCGCTGTCCGCAAACGCCTGGATCCGGCCGACTCCACTGATCGTTGTTCCCACAGTCATTGCACTGAGGGCAAATGCCAGAGCAAGCAGGCGGGATCTTGATTTTCTCATCACCAATCACCATCCTTACCGTGCACTCGCGAGACCGTTCACATTCCAGCGGTAGGTCTCAAGTGCGTCCTGATACGAGATCGATGTTTCTTTCAACGCGAGACGGCTGTTTGTGAGTGCGATCTGCTGGGTCTGATTCTCATAAGCGGTAATCATGCCCACCGACAATTTCTGCTCCGACAGCGATGCCTGTCTCTCCTGAGTCGTCAGGCTTGCCTGCGCCTGCTCGTAGGCGAGCTTCGCATTCTTCAAATTCTGGTAAGCACTTGCGACCGAAGCGCGGATCTTTCGCTCGTTTCCCGCAATCGTCGTGTTCAAATTGCGCTTTGTGTCGTCTGAAACTGCATTTTCCGACTTTCTCTGGTTCACGAGAAGCGTATAGTTCTTCTCGAGTGCAGTCTGCTGGTCGGCAGAAAGGTCAATCTGATCCACCACGCTCAAATCCACCTTCGGCAGTTCCCCGATCGTCGGAGTGGCACTGCTGTCCCAACCGAGCATCACGATCAGCGACTGTCTCGCACTCTCAACCTGCTGTTCCATCTTCTGAATCGTATTTTCCTGATCCTGAACCGCCTCAAGCGCCGTCAGCACATCGGCATCGGTGATCGTCCCGGCACTGCGTTTCGTCTGCGCCAGCTCATAATCCTGTTTCAGACGGGTCAGCGTTGCCTGTGCCTCCTCGAGCTGAAGCTGATTCTTATAATAAGAGAGGAACTTCGACTGCGCTGACAACACAAGGTTATCCTCCGCCTGCGCATAGTTCAGATAGTAAATCCGGCTGTCCTCGAGGTTGTTGTCCGCCTGCTCTCTCAGGGACTTTGCCTGTACCTCGAGCGAGAGGTCGCTGACGCGACCGGAACCGCTGTCGTCCCCGCTCTTGCTCGCCTCGAGATCCTCCGCGAGATCCAGATAGGAATTGGAAACATCTTCTCTCGTCGTTCCGTAGTCCCTGATAAATTTCTGGTACTCATACTGATTGTTCTGAACCGTCGGGTTGTACTCGTGAATCAGATCCGCGATCTCGGAATACTCGAGATTGTCGTCCTGAAGCGCACTCCACTCCTCAGCCGTCCGGGAAAATTCCGGGCTCGACGCGAGCACTCGCGCCGGAGCCGAAATCCCAATCGTCCCGACAGCGAGAATCCATGCCATCATGCGAAGGTTCCAGTTGACTTTTGCCATTGCGCTCTCCTTTCTCATCGTTCTTATTTTTTCTTTTCGCCTAGTTATTTCTTCTTATTTTTTCTTCTTAATTATTTCTTCTTGCTTTTTTATTTGTCCTTATTCTCTTCGTTCTCGGTCTTTTCCTTTGCCTGCTTTTTCGCTTCTTCTCTTGCGGTGCGCTTCATCATCTTCTTGCGCGCCTTCTCAAGTTTTGCCTCCTCGCGCTTTGCTTCCTGCTCCGGGTTCCTGCTCATGATGCTGTAAAATACCGGCAGCATCAGAAGGCTCAAAAGCGTGGATGCCGTCAGACCACCGATGTTTACGATGGCAAGACCACGCGTCATCTCACCGGAATTTCCGAGTGCCATCGCCATCGGGATCATCGAGACAACGGTCGTCAGCGTTGTCATCAGGATCGGGCGAAGACGGGTAGCTCCGGCTTCAATCAGAGCCGTATCGCGGTCCATCGTCGCGCGGTACTGGTTAACCGTGTCGACATAGAGGATACCTGCATTTACTACGGTTCCGACAAGCATCAGGAAACCGACGAGGGACATCATGCTAATTGCACAGTCCGTCAGCCACAGAAGACCGAACGAACCGATCAGGCTGAACGGGATTGTGATCATAACCATCAGCGAGAACTTCGGGGACTCGAACTGGGCTGCCATCACGACGAAGATCAGGAAGATTGCAGTTGCAATCGCTCCAAACAGTGCCGAGAACTCCTCGTTCATCGACTGATTCATCGAGTTGATACCACGGCTCACAGTCTCAGTCAGGTTCGGCGTCAGCACCTCCGCATTCAATGTTGCCTCGGTCGACTCATTTGCCAAAGCCGTGTACTGAGCGGTGATCGTTACCTTATATTCCTTATCCTCACGGCGAATCGTCGCCGGGCTGTCCTCAAAAGCGACATCTGCGACATCCGTCAGAAGCACAGAGCCACCATTTGAGGTTGAGAGCAGGACTCCCTTGATCTGATCGAGGGTATCGTAAGTATTTTCCGGATAAGCGACCTTTACGGTCACGCTCTCTCCGTCGATATCAAGGTCTGTCGCCTCAATTCCGCTGACAAGGTTTCTCAGCGTGCTTCCGACCGACGATGCACTGACTCCGTATGCCTTTGCCTTCACGGCATCCACAGTGACAGCTACAACCGGGGAAGAGTTCTCAATATTTGAGTGAACCTGAGCAACCTCCGGTCGCTCGGAAAGCTCTGTGACGATCTTGTTTGTAACTTCCTTTACCTCGTCATAGTCCGCGCCCTTGAGGATTGCCTCATAGCTGTTGCCAAACGAGGACATCATACTCATCGATCCGCTGACATCGACGCTGATATTGCAGTCCGGGATGTCCTGAAGCTCCTGCTTCCACTCGTTTGCGACTTCCTTCGTGCTCATCTTTCGGTCATCCTTCAGATAAGCGGTAATGCTGACATCGCCACCACTCATCGCACCAGTTCCGCCACCTCGCGTCATGTAGGACTCGACATCCTCATGCTGGGAAATGATCGCCTCAACCTGTTTTGCAATCTCATCGGTGCGCGCCGTTTTCAGTCCCGGTCTCGTCTCAATGCTGATTGAAACCTGCCCCTGGTCATCCGATGCCATAAGCTCCGTCTTCAGCTGTTTTCCAAGGAAAATCGAGAAAATCAGCAGAGCGACACTCACAAGCATAACGGTCTTTCTCTTCGGCAGAATCACACGCATGACACTGCGGTAAGCATCCTGAAGATCTGCAACCGGTCTTGAAAGCGGTGCTTTCGTCTTCTCAGTCGGGCGGTATAACATATAACAGAGCGGAACAACTGCAATCGAGGAGATCAGAGAGGCAACCATACAGAAAACGATCGTCCATCCGAGAGGTCCAAGCAACTGTCCAGTCATTCCATTTAACATTGCCAGAGGGATAAATACAACGCAGGTCGTCGCTGTCGACGCTGCAACAGACGCGCCGACGATGTTCGTTCCCTCAAGTGCGTCCTTCATATATTCAACCAGTCCGCCTTCGCGCTTTGCCGACACGCGGAAACAGCTCTCAAGCACAACGATCGAGTTATCAACCATCATGCCGACACCGAGTGTCAACGCACTCAATGTAACGATGTTGAGCGTCATTCCCATACGTCCCATGACAATCAGAGAAGACAGAACCGAAACCGGAATCGAGCTTCCGACAATCAACGATGCCTTCAGATCTCCGAAGAACAGCCAGATGATGATCATTGAGATCACGATTGCCATGACGAGCGTCTCGGCTACGGAAAGCAGGGACTCCCTGATGCTGTCCGCGCTGTCGTTTACGATCGTGATCTTTAAATCCGAGTCCTGGCGCTGTAAGGATTCGATTGTGCTCTTAACCTGACTTGAGAGTGCCATCGCGGTCGAGCTCTGCTGTTTCGTGATCGCAATCGAGATTGTGTCATTGCCATTGTAACGAGCAATACTGTCTCCTGCATCAGAAGTTGTGTAAATATTTGCGACATCCTGAAGCGTCACAATGTTCTTGCCTGAGGTGCTGAGCGGAATCTCACCGAGAAGTTCCTCCGTGTCGTACTTCATTTTTGTCGTCAGAGAAAGCTCCTGACTTCCGACATCGATCGTTCCCGCCGGGGAGGAGACGTTTGCATTTGCAATATCCTGAGAGATTGAGTTCATCGTCACGCCATACTGCTTCATCTTCTCCTCAATCAGCTCGATCTTGATATACTCGCTCGAACCACCCATCAAAGAGACATCCGCTGCATTCGAGAGCTTCTCAAACTCCAGAACAATATCATCGTTTACATAGTCGTACAGATTATCTTTTTTCGTGTTCTCGATAACCATCATGATATCGGAACCGGAGTTTGAGTTCATCTCCATGATCGTCGGTGTATCCACGTCACTCGGTAGATCACGATTGGCAACCATGTCGACCTTTTTTTTCAGATCGTCATAGGCTTCATCCATGTCAGTTCCATAATCATACTCCAACATGATCATTGAACTTCCCTCGCTTGAATTCGAGGTGATCGATTTCAAACCGGAAAGTGTACTGACCGAATCCTCAATCGGTTTCGTGATCAGCTCACTGACATCCTCCGGGCTTGCACCGCTGTACTGTGTGACGACAATCATCATGGACATGTCCATGTCCGGGGAAAGCTCAAGATCCATGCCCGTGATCGACTGATAGCCAAACACAATCAGGCAGAGGATCGCAAGAATCGCCGTTACCGGACGTTTGAGGACAAATTTTGTAATTCCCATAGTCTCTGTTCCTCCTTACTGTCCGTTCTTCTCGCCTGAGGCATCCTGTTCATTCTGCTCGCTCGGAGCACCATCTGCATTCTGTCCATTTGCATCTGGTGCATCCTGATTTGCCTGATCACCGTCCTGTGCCGTCTGCGTCTCTGCGCTTCCCTTTAAGCGCACCTTCGTACCCTCACTAAGCTCAGAACTCCAGGTCGTCAGAACCAGATCATCCGTCGTCAGCCCGGAGTCGATCTCGATGTAATCCGAGTTGTTAAGTCCTGTCTCAACCTGAATCTTGTGCAGGGTACTGCTTGAGGAATCGTAAGTGTATACATAGGAATTTCCACCCTCATAGTAAACTGAATCAAGCGGAACGGATAATACCTGATCAGACCTCTGAGCAACCACATAGAGCTTTACCGAAGAGCCTGTCGGAAGACTTCCATCCTCAAGGCTCTCGTCAATTCTCGCCTTGACCGGGAAGAGTCCGGTTGTGCTGTCCGTCATCGTGCTGACCTCATAGATGATGCCGGTGTACTCGTTTCCATCCTTCTCCACGTGGATCTGATCTCCCGGATTCAAGTTTCCGCGGATTCTCTCGGTGACGGAAAACGAAACGACCTTTGCCCCCTCACCGGAAATGACGCAGAGCAGATTTCCGGAGTTCACGGTGTCATAGACTTTCACATCACAGAGCTCCACGGTTCCTGAAATCGGAGCTGTCACCTGACTGTAAGAAATCTGGTTGTCGTAGTTCGTCTTCGCGTTGTTGTACTGAATCTGGGCCGACTGCACCTGATCCTGATACTGCTGATATGCCTGCTCGGAGATTCCACCGCCCGCATAGAGTACCTGCTGTCTCGACAGCTCCTCCTGCGCCTGACGGAGCGCAAGCTGTGCCGAATCGAGAGAGCTCTTTGCACTCTCAACCTGCTTCGTATCGATCACGCAGAGAAGCTGACCTGCCTTGACCGTATCACCCGCCTGCACATTGACCGCGGTCACATCTCCGCCTGCCTTCGGGTACACATAGACGACATCCTCCGGCTCAACGCTTCCGACGAGTCCGCTTGTCAGCTCAATGTCACGGATCTCCGGATTTTCTGCTACAACGACAGGGTCCGAAACTCCCTGAGCAAACTGCTTTGGCGTCATAAGTTTCTTTCCCACCACCAGACAGAGTGCCACGACAGCGACTCCACCGATTATCCATCCTTTTTTCATCTCTTCACCTCATCCTAGTTCTCTTGGTTCTCTGGTTCTTTGGTTTCTTTTACTTTTCTTGCTTTCGCCAGTGCAAAGTAGGCTTCTTCCATGACTGTCATCCTATCATCTCTACATGAACCATTACTGAACCAAAGATGAACTTAAGATGAAATCACAAAAACTTCACATTTTCAAAGATTTTGATCTCCTGCTACCAGCACGTTACCTTACGGCACTGTAAAATAACACAAAATATGAAATAAAAAAACAGGCTCAGGAAAGAAATTGGATAAAAATAAAGGATTTTCCGTTCAGAAAATTCCTACTTATGTACAGTAACTTTATTCGCTTCTTTCTTCCTGACAAAAAGGAAAACGCATAAAACGCAAAATACAACCATTGTGACGATCATCAACGACGATACCGGAATTGGATACACATCCATACTGATCAGTGTAAGTCCCTGATGCAGTGTGTATACACCAAATACAGAGAAGATAAAAAATGCGAGCATATTGAGCAATCCCTCCGGTGTCTTACTCTTTAACAGATATCCCACCAGCATTCCAAGAATATCCGCCATAAAAAGTCCCAGCGAACATCCAATCCAGACAACAAGCGCTGATCCCAAACCTTCATTTGCACCAAAGGTAATGGCTGTAAGCTGTGTCTTATCTCCAAGTTCTGCCACAAAAAAAGTACAGAAAACTGCCAGCGGAGCGAACCTGATCTTTGATTTACCGCCCTCTTCTTCCTCCTCATCCTCCTCACTGGCAATCGTTGACACCGCAAAGTACAGAAATGCAAGTGCTGCAACCACCTTAATCAACCAGTCCGGAATGAATGCGCTGACAAGTCCTCCCGCAAGAACTGCCAGTCCATTGAGTATAAGAATTGCGACTGCCGTTCCCAATATAATGTCCCTTAACTTATATTTGGACGTAAGAGCAATCAACATCAGCTGAGTTTTATCCCCCATCTCTGCTATGAATTCCGTAAAAAATACCTTTAAAAATAATAACATTTCCGCAGTTCCCCTTCTCTCCATATTAATAGCAACAATAACCAACCAAAAGAATTGTTATCGCAAGCATCTCCCGCAGAAAAAAAGACCCATGTATATCAACTTCCAGCAATGTATCGGATTCATACATAAACTGTTCATCGATATACATGAGTCTCATTATTTAAGATTTGCCAGATTATACGCTCTGCTATAATCAGAATGTTGACAAATCACACTTTCGCGCTAACTACTCCCTCATGGGCTATTTAATTACTTGATAAATATTATCAAATGCTTCCCGATTTGTCAATAAAAACAAAACGAAATCTTATGCAAACAAAACAGCAACAGATTTTTTCCCTGTTCATCCGAAATTCACAAACACAAGGTATAATGAAAGACAGCATTATAAATACCATTATAATAAATACCCTACAACCGCAAATCCACAAATGCGAAAATCTTAGAGAGGAAAAATGAGATGCAAATGATTAATATCTTAATTGCTGAGGACGATACCTCACTCTGCCGACTTTACAGCATTGTCTTAGAGAAAGCCGGATACCATACCTTCTGTGCAAATGACGGTCAGGAAGCGTGGGATACGCTCGACCGGGAACATATTGATCTCGTAATCACCGATATTATGATGCCTGTCATGGACGGCTATGAGTTCGTGCGCCTTCTGCGCCGGACAAATCCGGTTATTCCGATCCTGATGATCACCGCAAAAAATGATTTCCCGTCAAAAAGTCTCGGCTTCTCGGTCGGAACCGACGACTATATGACAAAGCCTGTCGATCTCGATGAGATGGTTCTGCGCGTGCGCGCCCTGCTCCGCCGCTCCCACATCTTTGCCGAGCGGAGTATCCATATCGGAAACACGACGCTCTCCTACGATTCCCTGACAGTGGAGACCGCCGGCGAGACGATCACCTTGCCCCAGAAGGAGTTCTTTCTCCTCTATAAGTTTCTCTCCTACCCGGACAAGATCTTTACCCGACTTCAGCTGATGGATGAAATCTGGGGACGCGACAGCAACTCCGATGCACAGACCATCGATGTCCATGTCAACCGCCTGCGCCGTCGTTTTCCGGACAATCCCGATTTTGAAATCATCACCGTGCGCGGTCTCGGATACAAGGGGGTTGTGAAACGATGAAACATTTACACCTCTGGCTGACATTCGCGGGTGCGGCGACACTCGCCCAGTTCCTTGGTTTCTGCATTCCGACCATCATTTCCTGGAAACTTGTCAATCTCGGAATTCTAAATCCCGATGAACCTTTTGTCTGGATGCCCCTGATTTCGCTGATGCTGACTGCCTGCATCTTATCTCTGCTGTTGATTCAGCTTGTTCTCGGCCGACTCCTTCGCCCGCTCCAACGGCTCGTTCTCGCTTTAAAGACAGTCGCAAGCGGAGATCTCTCCGTCCGTCTGCCGGAGGACAACTGGTGGTCGGAGATCCGCGAGACAAACTCGAGCTTTAATAAAATGATGAAGGAACTCAACTCCCTCGAGCTTCTCCAGTCCGATTTCATCCAGAACGTCTCCCATGAAATCAAAACTCCGCTTGCCTCCGTCCGCGGATATGCCTCCCTGCTGAACTCGACTGATTTAAATGAGGAACAACAAGAATACGTCAACCGGATTCTCACCGGCTCCGATCAGCTTGCAACGATGACCGGAAATATTCTTCAGCTCTCCAAACTCGAAAATCAGCAGATTTCCCCATCGTATCGAGATTTTCTGCTCGATGAACAGATCCGGCAGATCATTCTGACGATGGAGCCACTCTGGAGCAAAAAGAATCTGAATCTTGAGATTGATCTGCCAGAATGTCCATTTTGCGGAAGCGAGGAACTTCTTGCGCAGGTCTGGACAAACATCCTCTCAAATGCGATCAAGTTCACACCGGAAAATGGCACGATCAGCGTTTCCCTTCTCACGGATCAACCGTCAAGCTCAAATCTGGAACCCGCTCCAAAAGAGACTCCTGTCTCCGTCATCATCAGGGATAGCGGTTGTGGAATGAGCCCAGAAGTACAGAAACACATCTTTGACAAGTTTTATCAGGGAGATCGCAGTCATTCCGGAAACGGAAATGGTCTCGGTCTCGCCCTCGTTCAGCGCATCCTGCTCTTAGTCGGCGGAAGTGTCGAGGTTTCAAGCGAAGTCGGAAAAGGATCGTGTTTTACGGTAACGCTTCATCAAAGCAATAACACCTATGTATAAACAATCCTTACGCCATATTTCGCAAATAAAAATCCGGTCATTGTATAAACCAGAATTCGTACTGCAATATTGAGGATTCCCGCTTATCCCTTCCAATAAAGTTCTTGTACCACTGCTTCCACGGTGGTACAATTTTTTTATCCGCGAAAATACATCCATACGGAAATCTAAAAAAGGAAAATAAGTTTGATTGACAGACTTGTTGCAGGGATTTTATTTATGAAAGTTTACATCAGTGTTGATTTTGAGGGAATTGCAGGTTCTACCTCCTGGTCTTCGACCGTTCTCGGAGACCTTGAGCATGCTCCGCTCGCAAGAGAAATGACATTAGAGGCTGTCGCTGCCTGTGAGGGTGCTCTCGAAGCCGGTGCAACAGAGATTTATGTGAAGGACGCTCACGACAGCGGTCGAAATATGGACCCGACGCTGTTTCCGAAGGAAGTCCGCCTGATCCGCGACTGGACCTGTGACCCGCTCTCGATGATCGGTGGCATTGACTCCTCGTTTGATGCAGTGATGTACGTCGGCTATCACTCTCCTGCCGGAATGGATGGAAGCCCGTTAAGCCACACAATGAACCGTGGAAACAACTACGTCAAATACAACGGTCGCCTCGCCTCCGAATTTCTGATTCATGCATATGCCTCTGCATCCATCGGAGTTCCATCTGTCTTTTTGAGCGGAGACAAGATGCTCTGCGATCACGTTCACGAGTATGATCCACAGATCACGACGGTTGCCGTCAAAGAGGGAATCGGCTGTGCAACGATCAACTTAAGTCCAGCTCTCGCACAGGAAAAGATTCGTGAAGGTGCAAAAAAAGCCCTTGAAAATCGCGCCAACTGCCACATCGAAGTACCGGAAACGATCACCATGGAGATCTGCTACAAAGAACACCACCGTGCTCACCGCGCTGCCTGCTATCCGGGTGTTGTCCAGCTTGATCCATACACTGTTTCCTTTACGACAAGCTCGATGGATGATCTGTTGAAAGCGCGGATGTTTATCTTATAAAAACACTTCGCCATTATTTTTCTTTATTAATTTTCTTATTTACTGTTTTTCTGTTGCGTCCTGTGCTGTCTGCGGTATTCCCGCGGGGAGATGCCGATTGTCTTGTGAAAGAGATCACCGAAATAGTTTCCGTCGGAAAATCCGCACAGGCGCGCGACTTCGGAGATCGAATCCCCTGTCTCTCTCAAAAGCCATCCCGCTTCCTTCAACCTCACATGATTCAAATATTCCTTATATCCAAATCCAGTCAATTTCTTAAACTGCCTCGAAAAATAAGACGGACTTAAAAACACCTGACCGGCGACATCCTCAAGTGTAAGTGATTCCCGAAAATGCTCGCAGATATACCGCGCTCCGATCTGAACTGCCTTCTCCGGCACTTCCTCAATCCGAATCTGTCTGTTTTCCTGCACCTCCCGCGCAAGAAAGACCAGAATCTCCAAAATTTTCTGTCTCCTCAACAGATCCGAAAACGCATCCCCGTCTTTCCGCTCCAAAATCAACGCCTGAAACATCTCCTCAATCAAGTCTTTCAGCCTTCCCTCGACATGCAGATATGGGTTCTGTGCAAATTTCTCTCTCCATCCGCTCCCACACGCATTCTCAAACTGTTCCATATAATCCCGGCCAAAACAGAGCGCAATCCTCTCGCTCTCCTGTGTCATCTCATAAGTTGTGTGGTGAAGTGCCCCGGGCTCAATCAGCACAATTCCGCCCGCCGTCAGATGATAGATCGTATGGTTTAAAAAGACCCGACATCCCCCCGAGACAAGGTAATAGAGTTCATAGAACTCATGTGCATGATCCTGATGCATGAAAAAATGTGCCTGACGCACTTTTCGGTCACACACAATCCTGCACGGGTCTATGCTCACCGAAAGTTCCTGTTCCATACAACCACAATTCGAGGATGTGACCGCGAGTTTTCCCGCCGTCTTTTTTACAACTGCACAATTTTTCTGTAATTCTTCCATTTTTCTCCCCGTTTTTCTGTAAAATCCTATGTTTTTTTGTTGTAAAATAAAAGGCAGTATGAAACACAGAAAGGAAATTTTCATGGCAAATCAAGCATCCCTCTCAAAAAAAGATACCGAATTTCGTGAGTTCGCCCTGCACGCCGATATGTGGCGCGTTGTCCTCTATGTCTGCGCCCCGCTTGCCCTCTATCAAAGTCTGACCCAGATCTTTAAAATCTTCGATTCGATGATGGCAGCCCATATCAGCGCAAACTCGGTCTCTGCCGTCGCCTACCTCTCCCAGATCAATCTGATGCTCTCCGCTCTCGGCGGTGGACTTGCAGTCGGCGCAAGCATCAAGGTCAGTGAAGCATACGGAGCTGGTGATTACATGCTCGTCAAGAAACGTGTGAGCACTCTGTTTGCACTCTGCGGGATTCTCGGAGGAGGGATTCTGCTCGTTCTCGTTCCGTTTTCCTCTCAGTTTCTTCGCCTCGCAAAAACTCCGGAATCTTTCATTCAGGAAGGCTCCCGCTATTTTATCCTCGAACTGTTTGGCATGGTTATCAGCTTTTTCAATAACGTCTACATTGCGATCGAGCGTGCGCGTGGAAATTCCAAGCGTATCCTTCATCTAAATCTCATCGTGATCGCAATCAAGCTGTCACTGACTGCCCTCTTCGTCTATGTCCTTCACAGCGGAATCAATATGATCGCCGTTGCGACGATCGTTTCCCAGTCCGCCCTGCTTCTCTCGGCAGTCTACAATCTCAATCAGAAGGGAAATGCGTTCGGATTCTCGCTCTCCTCAATCACGATGAAGCGAAATGTCGTCGCCCCGATGATCGGTCTGTCGATCCCGGTCATCATTGAGAAAACCGCATTTGCATTTGGAAAAGTGGTAATCAATTCGATGAGCACGGTCTACGATGCGCTTGTCGTCGGTGCACTCGGAATCTCCAACAACATCGGTGGCTTCACAACCTCCCCGCAAAACGGATTTCAGGAGGGTGGCTCCGCGATCATCAGTCAGAATCTCGGTGCCGGAAACGCGAAGCGCGCACTTGAAGCCTTCAAGTGGGTTTTTGTCTTCTGCTGTCTGATCGGCATCGTCCTCATGAGCATCACCATGATCTTTTTAAAACAGGTCTGCTGGATGTTCGCCGGAGAGGACGAGGCATTCGGAACACTGATCGGCGCAGTCTACCGCTATGAAGCCCTCGGCGCAGTCCCGCTCGGCATGTGCTCCGCCGTGATGTCCCTGCTTTACGGCTTTGGAAAGACACGAATCACTCTCTTCATCAATTTCAGTCGTGTCTTCCTCTTCCGAATTCCGGTTCTGTGGTTCTTACAGAACTTCACCGACCTTGGAAGCATCAGTGTTGGAATCGTCATGGCCGTCAGCAATGTCTCGATCGGAGTCCTCGCCATGATTATAGGAGTCTTTGAGATCCGAAAGATCTGCAAGGAATACAACGTCTCGTTCTGGACACATACAAATGCATCCTCACCCCGAGATCTTCCAATTCACTGACCTTTTTTACTCATTCTCCAGCGTGATCTCACCCTTCTTGATCTTCTCTAAATACTCCGCAAGGTCTTTCTCCACCTCTGCAAAGAGGTATCTCTTCCCGGGCTTCGGCAGATTTCCACGTTCTTCCTCGATCTGCCGGCTGACCCGCTCCATGTCTTCCTCTAAATCCTTTGCCGACATCAACAGACATCCCTGTCCACGGATAATCAACTGCTCAAGACCATCCGAAGTCGCAACCGTCACGCGGTACTTTCGTCCCATCTCATGCGCGAACTTCTCGATATACTGATCGGCAGTCTCCGCCTCCTTCGTATAAACCACATGAATATTATGGTAATCCGAAACGCTTCCCGTTCCCCCCGGAACCTTATACGCATCAAAGACGACAATCAGATGACAACCTCTGTAACCCTGATAATTGCAGAGCATATCCATCAGGCGGTGTCTCGCACCGTCAAGCGTCACCTGCATCAGTTCCCTCAGCTCGTCCCACGCATAGAGAATGTTATATCCATCGACAAGCAGATACTCATCGAGCTTCGCAGAGTTCTGCTTTAAATAGCCCGGACGCCCCGTTCCCGGAACCGAGTGAATCACCGAATCATTGCTTCCATTTCCATCTGCTCGCTTTCCGCCTCTCAATGCTCCATTTGCGGTCCTCGTCCTCTGATTTCTGCGAATCTGCTCCGCTCTCTGCGGATCGTACTCCACAACTCTCGGACCACTCTCATTTGGCAGTCTCCGCTTCGACTCCCCATAGGTGCGCGTAAAGATCTCCTCAAGTTCATCCTCGGTCACCCCATACGAAGGCGTTGAAGAAGTATATCCGGAATACCTCCCCGCTCCACCGGAATATCCGCCGGACAAATTTTCTCGCCCGGTCACTCCTGCCTGATCCGATGCCCTTGCCTGCTCAAGTACCTTTGCAATCGGACTCTCAACCTGCATATAGGACTTAACCTGATCCCACGGCACAACAAATCCCGCTCCATGCGCGCAAAAGACCGATCCCGTCGGATTGTAGAGATCCGCCTCTGCGTCATAGTGAGCAGACTCAACGACCTCGACTGCATTGTGGCACGGGAAATACCCTTTAAGCGTGCACGCAAGCCGTCCTCTTCCCCTCGTGTAGGAGACAACCTCCCTCTGGTAATCGCGCATCAGAGAGACCGGCGCACTTCCCTCGATCACCATTCGCTCGCCCTCCGGCTCCGGACCAGAAAACTTCGCCTGCATCCGATCAAGATCCGACATCGCTCGTCCGACACTCTCCGCCGGAATCTCGAGACGAAATTCATAAAACGGCTCAAGAAGTTCGTAATCGCCCACTGCACATGCCTCGCACAGTCCCTGACGCACAGCGCGGTACGTCGCCTGACGGAAATCTCCGCCCTCGGTGTGTTTCTGGTGCGCTCTTCCCGCAATCAGCGTGATCTTCATATCCGTGATCTCCGCTCCGGTCAGCACTCCCCGGTGATGCTTTTCCTCAAGGTGCGTCAAAATCAGGCGTTGCCAGTTGCGATCGAGCGCATCCTCACTGCAATCCGCCTCAAACTGAAGTCCGCTTCCCCGCTCCGCCGGTTCCATCAGAAGATGCACCTCCGCATAATGGCGCAGAGGCTCAAAATGTCCGACTCCCTCAACCGGTGCCGTGAGTCTCTCCTTATATACGATATTTCCCTCTCCAAACTCGACAACGGTCCCAAAGCGCTCGAGAATCAAACTCTTTAACACCTCGATCTGCACCTCGCCCATGACCTGTGCCTGAATCTCCCCGAGTTCCTCGTCCCAGACGACATGAAGTTCCGGTTCCTCCTCCTCGAGCTGTCTCAAATCTCCAAGCATCTTGTGAAGATCCCCACCCTCCGGAAACATCAGGCGGTATGTCAAAACCGGCTCAAGAAGCGGAAGCTCCGACTCTGATTCCACACCGATTCCCTGTCCCGGATGAGTCTGCGCCGGTCCCATGACAGCACAGATCATTCCTGCCTCCGCTTCATTGACTGTCTCAAATTTTGAGCCAGAATAGACGCGGATCTGGTTGACCTTCTCTGCTTCTCCCGTCTCGCACCCATCAATCATATCTTTTACACAAAGCACACCACCGGTGATCTTCATATGCGTCAGACGGTTTCCCTGAGCGTCTCTTGAGATCTTAAAGACCTTTGCACCAAACTCCTTTCCATATACATGGCACGGGGAAAGTTCCCGGATTCCCTCGAGAAGTCCGTCCACACCATCCAACCTGAGCGCTGATCCGAAATAGCACGGAAATACCTTTCTTGTTCGGATCATCTCATGCACACGCTCCACCTTCAGCGTTCCGCTCTCAAGATACTCCTCCATCGCAGACTCCTCGCACATTGCAAGCGCCTCGAGCCACTCCTCATCGGCCGTCTCAAGGATCTTCTCAATCATCATCGGCTGTCCATCGCCACAGTGATTCACTGAACCAGAATTTCCTTCCACGCCAGCACCTTTCCCAGATGCATCAGCGACATGATCAAACGCCACACAGTTCTCATCAAGATGCGTATGGAGCTGGCTCATCAGAGCTTCCCGATCCGTCCCCGCCTGATCCATCTTGTTGACAAACACAAATGTCGGAATCTCGTAGCGTTTTAATAATTTCCACAACGTCTCCGTGTGTCCCTGAACACCGTCCGCTCCGCTGACTACAAGCACTGCGCAGTCAAGCACCTGAAGCGTCCTCTCCATCTCTGCCGAAAAGTCCACATGCCCCGGTGTATCAAGAAGCGTCACGGAAAGATCACCAAGTTCAAAGACAGCCTGTTTCGAGAAGATTGTGATTCCTCTCTCCCGCTCCAACGCATAGGTATCCAGATAGGCATCCCGGTTATCCACCCGCCCCATTTTTCGTATTGTGCCAGTTTCAAAAAGAATCCCCTCCGACAGCGTCGTCTTTCCCGCATCTACATGGGCAAGAATCCCCATCACCAGTTTCTTTGCCATAGTTCGCTTCATCCCTTTCCGTTCCATGTTTTTTCTATAACCATACGAAACTATATTATCTTAGCATGATCCTACTTACTCATCGATCCGATCATCCCACATTCAATCATTCAATCCCACGAAATAAGAAAAATATCCAAAATATTTTTATTATACCCTGCTTCCATTTTGTTGTCAATTTTCCGCACAAATCCGCTTTTCCTCCCCCATCCACAAAACACCAAAAAAGGAAGATCCGAATTTCCTCCGAATCTCCCCTCCTGAGAAGACTTGTGATACCCCACCTAAAGAGGAGGGGACATCCACTCTGAGTTATAAGAAAACTCCCGCCAGAACCACCATCACTGAGACAGTGATCAGAGACAGAACCGTCGTCACCGCAAAAAGTTCCGATGCATAATGTCCGTTTTTGTGATACTGGAGCGCAAACAGCGTTCCCATCGTTCCTGCCGGACATGCCGCAGCGGTCAGAACCGTCAACGCTACGGTTCGATCCGGATGCAGGAGCATCAGCTCCACAAGTGTGATCAGCGGAACAACGAGAAGTTTCAGCGCACTCAGCCAGTAGACTCTCGGACGCTTCAGGCTCGCAAGAAGATCACTGTCCGCAAGATTTGCTCCCGCAATCAGCATCGCAAGCGGAGTGTTCATCTTTCCAATCATCGACAGCGGATTGGCGATAACCGATGGAAAACGAACTCCCGTTATAAACAAAATCAGGCTGACGAAAATTGCAATCATTGACGGCTGAATCAGACTCTTCATCGTCTTTGCAAAACTGCTCGCACGACCACTCATCAGCATCACACCGTGAGACCAGACAAAGAGGTTAAACACCGTGATATAAGCAGTCATGAAGAACACGCCCTCACTTCCAAGCAGTCCCTCAATCAGCGGAAGTCCCATAAATCCACAGTTTGAGTAAATAACTGCCATCCGCTCAACGCCAAAATCCGAATTTCCATTTTTCTTCACGCAGATATTTGCGAGAACAATCGACAAAGCAAAGCTGATTCCGGTGAGAATCGCCGTCTGAAGCAGTCTCGCGAGAAGTTGTACATCAAAATCAATCTGATACGACATCAGAATGACGCAGGGTGATACCAGATTTAGCAGAATTCCTGAGAAGCGCTTGTTCGACGCCTCGTCAATCATTCCGCACTTGCGAATCGCAATGCCCATGAACAGAATCACAAACATCTCAAGAATTTTCTCAACCGTAATCAATGCCAGTTCCATTTTTTCTCTTCTCCTATGTCAGAAATCTCCTGTGCTCCAAATGTCTGCGCAGATAATCGATTCGGTATGGATCATGGATCGAACCATCCTCCTCCACCTTATCTCTTGCACCGAGTCCATTTTCCGTGATGATGACCGAGAGTCCATAACGGCTTGCAACTATATCTAACGTATTGCGGAATCCGATCAGATCAACCGCCCAGCCAAACTCCGTCCGATACTGATGCGGATTGGATGCACCGCAGTAAAGTCCCGCCTCGCCCAAAGGGACCTGCTCTCATTTGTTATTTTTTATCCGTTTCTTATCCACCCTCTTACCAATCTAATCAATCAGGCTCAGCGCTGACTCATCCGCAATCACAGTCACATCGCCATGTAACTGTAAGATCGAAGCCGGGACAGCCGGTGTGATCGGACCGTAGAGCGCCCTTTTCAAGGCCTCTGCCTTCTCCTCCCCGCTCGCAATCAGAAGAATCTTCTTTGCCTGCATAATGTTCTTGATTCCCATCGTGTACGCCTGTCTCGGTACTTCTTCCTCGGAAGCAAAAAATCTCTTATTTGCCTCGACCGTACTCTCAGCAAGATCTACGCAGTGCGTCTCCTTCTCAAATGCGGAACCCGGCTCATTGAATCCGATATGACCATTTCTGCCAAGTCCGAGAAGCTGTAAATCGATTCCGCCGTGTGCGCGAATGATCTCATTGTAGCGCGCACATGCCTTGTCCGAATCCGACTCAAGACCGTCCGGCACAAAGGTGTGTGCCTTGTCGATGTTCACATGGTCAAAGAGATTCTTGTTCATGAAATAGCGATAGCTCTGCTCATTATCCGGACTAAGACCCTTGTACTCATCGAGATTGATCGTCGTGACTCTCGAGAAGTCAAGATCCCCCTTCTTGTACCACTCAATCAGCTGTCGATAAGTTCCAACTGGTGACGAACCGGTTGCCAGCCCCAATACGCAGTCCGGTTTCATGATGATCTGCGCCGAAATGATGTTTGCCGACTTTCTGCTCAGATCCTGATCGTTTTTTGCCTTATAAATAACCATAAGATACCCCTTATTTTTACAATATTTTTCTGACGGAACTTTTCTGTCTTTCGTCTCAGCAAGTTCCCTCTTCCCTTCTTAGTATACCTGATTGAAAAGATTTTTCAACATCTAACGGCAATCGTGAAACCAGTTTCGACTGCCTGTGCGACCATCAACCCCGCCAAAAGTTTAAACCCGGATCTTTCACTTAAAACTGTGTTCAAAGACGGCTTGCAACTGTAAACGGTAACACGTTATTTACTGTGTTTATCCTTTAGATAAACCACACCTTTAAACATTTAAGCTCATTCCATATAAAAGCGCCAGAGCACCTGCTTCCGGTTTTCCCGAAACAGATTCTCTGGCGTTTTTTATTTGTTTAAAACTTTTCTTTATTCAAACCTCTTATTTGCTTGAAGAACTCTCTTTGTAAAGTGCTTTTATTTTCACACGTTCTCTCTCATACTTCTGCTCGTCTCACTCAAGCTCAAATGCACCTGTGTAGAGCTGATAGTACTTGCCCTTCTGGGCAATCAGATCCTCATGGCTTCCGCGCTCGATGATATGACCCTGCTCGAGAACCATAATGACATCCGAGTTTTGTACCGTAGACAGGCGATGTGCGATAACGAATACCGTGCGGCCGTGCATCAGTGCGTCCATACCCTTCTGCACGATCTCCTCGGTTCTCGTATCGATCGAGGAAGTCGCCTCATCCATGATCATAACCGGCGGATCTGCAACTGCAGCACGCGCGATCGCAATCAGCTGACGCTGACCCTGAGAGAGGTTCGCTCCGTTTGAGGCAATCATTGTCTGATAGCCCTCCGGCAGACGGGTGATGAAATCATGAGCGCCCGCGAGCTTTGCAGCCTCCATACACTCCTCATCGGTCGCATCGAGTTTTCCGTAACGGATATTCTCGATAACGCTTCCGGTGAACAGCACCGTATCCTGAAGGATGATGCCAAGGGAACGGCGCAGATCCGACTTTCTGATCTTGCTGATATCGATACCGTCGTAAGTGATTGTACCGCGCTGAATGTCATAGAAACGGTTGATCAGGTTCGTGATCGTCGTCTTTCCGGCTCCGGTCGCACCTACAAAAGCGACTTTCTGACCCGGCTTTGCGTAGAGCGTGATGTCATGAAGAACCGTTTTCTCCTCGTTATAGCCGAAGTCAACATCCTTGAATCGGACATCTCCGGTCAGACGGGTATAACGATTCTCCTCCGGTGCTTTCTCATCCTTCCATGCCCAGACCTCGGTGCGCTCCTTGCACTCAACGAGCTTGCCATTCTCTTCCTTCGCGTTGACGAGGGTCACATATCCCTCATCCTTCTCCGCTGTCTCATCAATCAGGTTGAAGATACGCTCTGCACCTGCCATACCCATGACAACCGCATTAATCTGGTTTGATACCTGACCGATGTTACCGCAAAACTGTCTCGTCATGTTCAAAAACGGAACGGTGATGCTGATGCTCAGTGCCATTCCGGACACACTCAGGTTCGGAATGCCAGAGAGAAGCAGGATACCTCCGACAATCGCAACGACAACGTAAAGCACGTTTCCGATATTCATCAGGATCGGCATCAGCGTGTTCGCATACTTATTTGCACGCTCTGCAACGGAGAAAAGTTCATCATTTAAGCGATCGAAATCCTCCTCGGTGCGCTCCTCATGGCAGAACACCTTGACAACCTTCTGACCGTTCATGATCTCCTCAACGAAGCCCTCAACCTTACCAAGCTCAATCTGCTGCTGGATGAAATACTTCGCAGAATTGCTTCCGATCCTCTTTGTCACCTTCGTCATCAGAAAAATTCCGATCAGGACAACAAAGAGAAGCCATGCACTGTAATACAGCATGATGCACAGAATCGTCAGGCTCGACACCAGCGAGATCATCAGTTGCGGGATACTCTGGGAGATCATCTGGCGCAGAGTGTCGATATCGTTGGTGTAGTAACTCATAATATCGCCGTGGTTGTTTGTATCAAAATATTTGATCGGCAGATCTTCCATTCCGTTGAACATCTTCAGACGGAATTTCTTCAAGGAGCCCTGCGTGATCGTCGCCATCAGGCGCGTGTAGGTAAAACCTGCAATCAGAGACAGCGCATAGAACGTTGCCAGAATCAGCACATATTTTGTGATCTGTCCGGACACTCCGTTCCAGTCACGGCTCTGCCAGCTCTTCTCGACAATCGCAATGATATTCTGCTGGAATACTGCCGGAACCGAACTGATCAGTGCGTTGAACACGATACATAGGAGAGTGATCGGAAGCATCACCGGATAGAATTCAAACAGCGTCTTGATCAGACGGATCGCTGTCTTTTTGCTGAACGAAGCGCGCTTATTCATTCTCCTCACCTCCTGCACGGTTCTGGGACTCATATACTTCCCGGTAAATACTGCTTGTCTTTAAAAGTTCCTCGTGTGTTCCGATGTTCTTGATCGTACCGCCATCCATGACAAGGATGCGATCTGCGTCCTGAACAGAGGAAACACGCTGTGCGATAATGATCTTTGTCGTCGTCGGAATGTACTCGGAGAAAGCCTTGCGGATCAGCGCATCGGTCTTCGTATCCACTGCACTCGTCGAGTCATCAAGGATCAGGATCTTCGGCTTTTTCAGAAGCGCGCGTGCGATACACAGACGCTGTTTCTGACCGCCGGAGACGTTTGCACCACCCTGCTCGATGTGGGTCGTGTACTGGTGCGGGAACTGCATGACGAACTCGTCTGCCTGAGCAAGCTCACACGCTTCCTTCATCTGAGCATCCGTCGCATTCTGATCACCCCAGCGCAGGTTGTCCTTGATGCTTCCGGAAAACAGAATATTCTTCTGAAGCACAACGGCAACCTGATTTCTCAGCGTCTCGATGTCGTAATCGCGCACATCAACTCCGCCGACCTTTACAGAACCTGTCGTCACATCATACAGACGCGGGATCAGCTGGATCAGCGTCGATTTTGAAGTACCTGTTCCGCCGATGATTCCGATCGTCTCACCGGACTTGATATGAAGGTCAATGTTCGCAAGCGCCATCTTCTCCGCATGCTCGGAATAACGGAAGCTCACATTGTCGAAATCGATGGAACCATCCGCAACCTCCATCACCGGATGCTCCGGATTGTGAAGTGTGGTCTCCTCCATCAGAACCTCCGCAATACGCTTTGCTGACTCCTCTGCCATCGTCACCATAACGAAGACCATCGAGAACATCATCAGACTCATCAGAATCTGGAAGTTGTATACAAGAAGCGCAGAAAACTGACCGACATCGAGATCCATACCACCACTTGTGATGATCGTGTAGGAACCGAAGGACAACACAAAGATCATTGCGACATAGAGGCAGAACTGCATCATAGGATTGTTCAGTGCCAGAATCTTCTCCGCTCTCGTGAAGTCTGCGCACACATCCTCTGCGGAGCGCTCAAACTTCGCCTTCTCATATTCCTGACGAACATAGGACTTCACAACGCGCATGCCCTTGATGTTCTCCTGAATCGAGTTGTTGAGTGCATCGTACTTCTTAAACACGTTCTTGAAGATCGGAGTAACACTCTTCATAACAAGAAACAGGCTGACTGCCAGAATCGGGATGACGATCACGAAGATCAGTGCCATCTTTCCTCCCATGATGATTGCCATCGTCGCTGAGAAGATCAGCATCAGCGGGCTTCTGAACGCAAGACGCACCAGCATCATGTATGCCATCTGCACGTTCGTCACATCTGTCGTCATTCGAGTCACCAGTGATGAAGTGGAAAACTTATCAATGTTCTCGAATGAGTAAGTCTGAATCCGGTAAAACATGTCCTTTCGCAGATTTCTTGCGAATCCACAGGAAGCCGTTGCGCAGTTGAATCCCGCTCCCGCTCCGAAGGACAGAGAGAGCCCCGCCATCACGATAAGAATCATGCCGTAGCGGATGATCATTCCAAGATCGCATCCTCCCTTGATCTGGTTGATCAGACGGGCTACCACAAACGGAATGATGCATTCCATGATAACCTCCATCGATACCAGAAGCGGTGCAAGAATGGACGGCTTTTTGTACTCTCGGATTGATTTCATTAATACTCGAATCATTCCTTTGTCTCCTTCCATAAAAAATAATTCGTGGTTTTCGGGCAGATCTGAAACTCCGCTTCAAATCCACTCCAGGTTGCTCAACCGAAATTGCCTTTCGTGCTTTTGAGCAAACATAATAATAGCGCATATGGCTTCCCATCCTCGACAGATGGGCGCCTGCGCTATTATACTCTGTCATCTTTATTCTATTCGGTTTGATTAATAAAAAGCAATTTCGCTGTTATCTACTTATTGTATGCGCTATTAAATTTCTTGTCAAGAAAATCTTTGTAAATTCTCGATGTTACCGCACAGTAACGTTTCGACAAAATCCATTGCTGTTTGCACGGCGTGTAAACTATAACAACTTCTTGACTTTTGTATCTGACAACGATACGATTTTATTATCGAAATAAATTTGATAACTTAATTGGAGGGGGTTACTTATGAAAGCTGTCCGAATTGCAGGACCAAGACACCTAGAAATCATCGATGTAGAAAAACCGGTTCTGTCCGGCAAAAACAATGTTCTCGTGCGGATGACCTCTGCCGGCATCTGCGGTTCCGACGTCAGCATCTATCAGGGAACAAATGCGATCGTCACCTATCCTCGAATCATCGGTCATGAGATGGTCGGTGTCGTCGACAAGGTCGGCACAGATGTCTTGCGCTTAAAAGAATGAGGGAACGCTTGATCTCACAAACTCGATCTCTCACACGTTCCCTCTGACCAAGGCTCAGGAAGCCTTTGACTTTATTGACAGCCACGATCCGTCGATCCGCAAGATTGTGCTGACGTTTGATTAACCTAATTAGCCCAGGAAGAAATTCATCGGAACCGTCACAAGTGCCGGGAAGAGAACCATTGCAAGCAAAATCAACACCTCTGCAAGCAGAAACGGCCAGACTGATTTCACAATTCTTTCCATATTAATTTTTCCTGCACTGCACGCTACGTTCAACACGGTTCCAACCGGAGGCGTTAAGAGTCCGAGAACCGTCATCAGAATAAATATCACTCCGAAGTACGGAACATCGATTCCTGCCTGCTTGACTGCCGGAAGCAGAACCGGAGTCAGAATCATAATCGTCGGAGTTACGTCCATCGAGGTTCCCACGAGGAGAACAATCAGGCAGATAATCAGCATCAGGAGCGTCGGATGACTGATAAACGGTGCAAGGATTCCTGTCACAATCGCCGGAACATTTGCGACGGTCATCATCCAGGAAGATACCATTGCAGCCGCTGCCAGAAACATGATAACCGAGGAGGATTTCGCTGCGGAGACCAGACATTCCATCAGCATGTTAATTTTCAGCTCCTTGTAAACAAAGAGTCCGATCACCAGTGCATACACAGCAGCGATTACGCCAGCCTCTGTCGGAGTAAACTTTCCACTTCTCAGTCCAAACAGGATAAATACCGGAAGAATAATCGCCCACAGACCATCAACAAGAGCTTTTACAACCTCTTTTGCGCTCTGGCGCGGTGCTTTCGCCAGATTGTCTTTCTTTGCGATAAAGAACCACAGCACACACAGAGATGCAGAGAGATAAAATGCCGGAGCAATACCACCCATGAACAGCTTTGTCACAGATACACCAGCCTGAACACCGAAAATAATCATCGGAACAGACGGTGGCATAATCGGGGAGAGGATATTTCCCGCTGCAATCAGTCCGGTACAGGTGTCGCGCTTATAGCCGGCACGCACCATCATCGGAATCAGAATGGCTCCGAGGAAAGCGGTCGATGCAACCGCAGAACCAATCATACTTGCAAACAGAAGAATCGCCATAATCGTCACATATCCAAGACCGCCACGCACATGGCCAACCATCGCATTTGCCGCATTTACAATTCGCTTCGTGATACCACCGCGGTTCATAAACTCACCTGCCATGATAAAGAACGGAACTGCCATCATCGAGAAGGAGTCTGCTCCCGAGAAAAGATTCTGCGACAGGATCTGAGCGTTAAAACCATTTAGAAACAGCATCATGCACACACCGCTGAACAGCAGTGCAAAACAAATCGGAAGTCCGATCAGCATTCCGCCAATCAGCGCACACAGAAATACCAGCAATGTCATCTTACTTTCCTCCTTCTTCTCTCAGCCGTCTTGCATACTCCTCATCCGAAAGCTTCTCCGAGCCTTCTTTTGCATCCGATGCAATCTCATCGTCATCTGAAGTGCTCATCGTCACGATCTCCGAGATCTTGGACGGGTTTTTCAGTGCATGTACAATATTCAGAATTGCCATAATCGCGATTGCCACTCCGGTCAGGATTCCAACTGCATACAGAAAGGCATATGGAATTCCGAGCGCTGCGGTGCGGGACTGCGTGTTCTGAGCCACCATTTTCAGCGAACCCTGAACGAGAATCACCATCAATGCCATGATGATCAGCTGAGAAACCACATACATGACCATCTGAACCTGAGGCTTCATCCTGCTGATCAGCGTATCCACGCCCAGATGTGCATTTGCGCGCATCGCACTGATCGCTCCGATGTAGGTTACAAACACAAACAGGTATCTCGCCAGTTCCTCCGACCAGGTCAGACCGGAATTAAAAAATGTACGAAGCACAACATTCAAGAATACGAACAGAACCATCAGTCCCGTCAAAATTCCAGTAAAGTAATCAATTCCCTTAAATAACTTATCTGCTATCTTATCCATACTTACACTCCCTATTTGATATTGGAGACCATCTCCCGAACACTGTCCACCCACTCATACTGAGAATTGAGATAATCATAAACCGGCTGTATCTTTTCAAGCATCTTTCCTCGATCCTCCTCAGAAAGCTCTGTGACCGTCAACCCCTGTTCCTTCATGAAGTCCACATCTGCATCCAACTGCTTCTCATACAGATCCCAGGCATAATCGGAAGCCGCCTCGGCTGCTTCTGAAAAAGCATTCTGTTCCTCAGGTGTGAGCTCATTCCAGAATTCATCTCCGGAAAACAGCTCCAGGGAAGCAACCATATGATTCGTATTGTATATGTACTTCTGGACTTCGTACCAGCCCTCATTTTTTACGGTTGAGAGCGGGTTATCCTGACCATCTGCCACACCCTGTTCCAGTGCGGTGAAGACCTCGCCCATGTCCATGATGACAACATTCGCGCCAAGACTCTCTGCCAGCTTTACATGGATCGGATTGTTCGGCATTCTCAACTTCTGTCCTGCGAAATCATCAAGGCTCTCCAACTTCTTATTAGAAGAAAAGGCTCGCGCTCCGTTCGGAAACCACGAGAGCAATTTCAACGGCTGGGTACTCTCGAGATCCTGTGCGATGTAGGTTCCAAGCTCGCCCTGATAGCTCTTCCTTGCGTGCTCTACATCCCGGAACAGAAATGGAAAATCAGGAATTGCCATCTTCGGAGTTTCCGACCACATCGAAGTTCCAACCACGCACATCTCCACAATTCCGCTCTTCGTGTAATCGTAGGTTACTTTTTCGCTTCCAAGAACTCCGGAATTATAAATCTGAATGTCATACTTTCCGTTGGTCGCTTCCTCTACCATCGGCTTGAAAACATCCGTCATTGCTTTTGCCGCAGGTGTCTGATCTGACACACAGACCGCAATCTTTACCAACTTGCTCTTTCCGCTTTCCTGTCCCGATGAGGCGCATCCCGTCGCCATTCCTGTTGCCAGCAACATAAGAAACAGTGTTGTTCCCCTCTTTGCCGTCTTCGCAAATTTCATTCTTTTCACCCTCCTAAATGATTTCACAACCTCCGAAACATCGTTCTCATTATTCTCCTGTTTCATCGTTCCATGTTTCATAACAGGTTCTTGTCTTCTTGTCTTGCTGTGTTTGGCTGTATGCTAGTATGGTAGTTCATTCTTGATGTTTTTTCAATATGTATTTTTTTACAGTTTACTTTACTTATTTTTGTGCATTTTATCTAATTTTTATTTTTCTTCTCGCTGGATATTGACTTTTATCTTTTATTTGACTACCATACTTGTATGTAAGTTGTGTGTCAGATATCAAGTCAAGAAATCGTCAAGATTTTGATCTGATATCTCACCAAGAAACAAACAAGAAAAATTCAAAACTCAAAAACATGGTCAAACAAAAAAAGAAAAGGAGTGTTCCCATTATGAAAGCTGTCCAGATTGTAAAACCAAACCAATTAGAAGTAATCGATGTTGAAAAGCCGGTTCTCTCCGGCAAAAACAACATTCTGGTGAGAATGACCGCTGCCGGTATCTGCGGTTCGGATGTCGGTATCTACCATGGAACGAACGCAGCTGCTACCTATCCTCGAATTATCGGACACGAGATGGTCGGTGTCGTTGCAGAGATCGGTGCAGGGGTCACTCATCTGAAAGTCGGTGACCGTGTAATCATCAATCAGGTAACCAGTTGCGGTCACTGCTATCCCTGCATGAGAAAACGTGGAAATGTCTGCGACAATCTGAAAGTCAGAGGCGTTCACATTGACGGTGGTTATCGGGAATTCATCACTGTCCCGGAATCCGACTGCTATCTCCTGCCGGATTCTCTTTCCGATCAGGATGCCGTCATGATCGAGCCGACCACAATCGCAATTCAGGCGTGCACACGCGCTGAGCTGTGCGCGGACGATATGCTTTTGATCTACGGCGCAGGTGCACTCGGTAGCACAATGCTCAAGATTGCTCACACAATCTGCGATCACATCATTGTCGCTGACATTATGGATGACAAGTTGGCGGAAGCACGCAAGCATGGTGCAAAATACACCATCAATGTCGCAACCGAGGATTTTCAGGCAAAGGTTCTGGAATACACGCACGGAAGAGGTACTACCGTCTCGATCGATTCCGCCTGTGTAAAAAATTCTCTGATGTTGCTTCTTCAGGCTACCGGAAATGCCGGCCGCGTCATCACAATGGGCTTCTCCACCGCTCCGACGGAAGTCAATCAGTTCCTGATCACCTCCAAAGAGCTGGATGTAAGAGGTTCCCGCCTTCAGAATAAGATGTTTGGAAAGGCGATCGAGATGATCAAAGCTGGAACTCTCGATCTGAACAACTCGATCTCTCACACCTTCCCGCTCACCAAGGCACAGGAAGCCTTTGATTTTGTGGACAGTCACGATCCGTCCATCCGCAAAATCGTCTTCACGTTTGATTTTTAATATAGGGACTTTTTTATTCTATCACCGAAAAATAGATTGGAAAATAGACTAGCGAAAAGAATCTGCCGGTTGTATAATAAAGATTAACAGTGAAGTTTTGATTGTCAGATAAGGTTCCTCCGCACTTACATGCAAGCATGCAATCCGGCTGGCCATTCGACAACATGTTCATCTTAAATAAAGTGAGGATTTTGCTATGACCATTCTTGAAAAAGAACGCTCCGAAAATGCACGCTCTTACGCGGTTCGGGTACTTTTGTACAACATTGTTCATCTGGAGCTCACGCCCGGCAGTTCTGTGAGTGAAAACGAGCTCTCTTCTGCGCTCTCCCTCTCCCGAACTCCTGTCCGAGAGGCACTGATTGAGTTAAACCGGATTGGACTCGTTGAGATTATCCCACAGAAGGGAAGTTACGTCTCCAAAATTGATTATGATATTGTGGAGGAATCTCGTTTTCTCCGACTTGTGATGGAAAATGCCGTGTTAAAACTGGCATGCGATGGCATCGATCAATCGTATTTAGATGCCCTCCAGCAAAACATCCAACTTCAACGCCAATGCTCCGAGACAAAAGACAATGACCGGATGCTTGAGCTTGATAACGAGTTCCACCAGTTGATTTTCCAGTCTGTCAACAAAATGTGGTCTTACCATATCATTCGAGAGCAGATGGTCCATTTCGACCGGCTTCGCGCACTCTCTGCGAAAAAGGGACACCTCGACTATGTGATTTCCGACCATGAGGATATTCTTTATGCACTCAAGCGCCATGATGCAGAAATGGCAGAGATGCTGATGACCCGCCATCTGGCACGCCACCGCACAGAGAGAAAAGAACTGACCGAAGCCTACCCGGAGTATTTCTGCTAGAAAATCATAAAAAATCCTCCCAGACAAACGAAAGCTGTCTGAGAGGATTTTTTTATTATGCATGCTCCCCGCCATTCTTGATCTTTTCACTCTTCTCTGCGAACCGATCATCGCTCTTTTCTTTATCCGTCTGATCTGCTCCGCATCCCGTCTGTTTTGCAGGAAAATTCTTCTGGGTAATCACATACTTCTTCTCAAAATCGACCGGATAGTACGACATCTTCGACTTTCTGAGTCCCTCGATTCCGACATCGTCCTCACGGTTGATCAGAAGTGCGTCCGGGTAAGCATGGCGCGCAAACTGCTGGTTAATCATCTGGTAGAGTCCCGGAATTTCCGGATCTGCTTTCTCAATGCTGATGATTGCAACTTTTTCCTTTTCATTGTAATCGCCCATCGAGAATGCCTTTAATTCCCCGTCGAGATAAATCGCACCCGCGCGGATATGATTGAAAAGGTTCTCATGATTGAGAATATCCTGAATGCCAAGGAATTCCCCGCGAAGCTCCTCCTCCGGGTCAAAAGCTTCCCCGTTCTCGTCGATTCCGCCTTCCTCCCCGACTGCAAGTTTTGCCTCCATCCACTTTTTCAAAAATGCGAGGACCTCCTCGTGATCCGCATAAGTCAGCGTGCGGTACTCCCATCTGCCCTCATATGCCTTCAAAAACTTGTTGATGTGGTTGCGCTTTTTCGTGTACTTTCGTCCTGCAAGCGTTCTCAAAGCCTCCGCATCATAGAGGTAATCGCGGGTATCCTCAACCTCATTCACCTCGTAATCATTCAGAGCGTCCGTCTCTTTCAGGCAAGCAACGCCCTCCTGATCCGCACTCGTCATCACAAGCGGAATTCCGAGCACCTGATTGAAGTAGGTTTCCTCCAATTTCAGATAGTGGGCGAGATCCTCCTCCCTGCAATACGGGAGAAAACCGTAGATCTCCGGTGTCACACTCTTTGCGGTTCCGTCCGGATCTGCTTCCTCCGATCCATCCATGAACATCAAAAACAGCGCATCCTCAACCTGACAGTATTTTACCTGATAAAAATTCCGGTACAAATACTGGTCGAGCGGGGCGCTGTCACAGCTTCGATTCGGGCGCAGTGTATAAAACGGTGCCAGCAAGATCACATCCTCCGCCGTGAGTGGACGATAGTCCATCTTTTCTGCCACCACAAGATAATCATAGTCTGTCCGTTCCCTTGTTGTCATAATAATAAACTCTAATCCTTTCCTGTTTTCTATTTCTTGTATCTTTATCTCTGCATATTTCGGTAGACATCTCCACCGTCAGAACTTCCACTCATCGCACTGATTCCCGCGATCGCAGAAGCTCCAACCGTCTGAATCAGCCAGTCTGCAAATGTCTTTTTCTCTATCGCATTTGTCTTTGTTGTCTCTGTCATATTTCTATTTGATTCCTGCTTTTTCATATCTAAAAAATCTTTTTTTATTTCCTTTCTATAATTTTCCCCAATTTAAAACTTAACCCTATTTTTTGTCAAAAACTATCTAATTAAATTATCCTTCTACGATCTCCACGATCCTTCGCTTCCTACTATCTCATAATCTGCAAGAGAATCTGAATCGCATAGCAGATAAATGCCAGAATCACCGTCCAGAGGATATATCTCAGTCCCCGGACAAACTCATCACAGCGGTGATGGAGCCGGTCAAGATTTCCATTGATCGTCTTTCGGTAAAGCGCAATCAGCCGAAGTCTCGCCTGTTCTTCTTCCATGCTCTCCAAATGTTCTCTCTGCATGATTTCCGGGTCCATCCGCGCAATTTGTTCCGGCTGAAGCAGTCTCATGAAAAACACGAGCACATACACATAGGCGCCCATCACAGCGATACAGCTTAACATATAGATTCCGGAAATGAACATTTGAATCCCATTCTCCGGCATTTTGAGCTGGGAAATCCCGCTGAAAAGCCCGATGATGAACACAAAGAGAAATCCGCAGAACGTGATTGCAATATAGACTTTGTTGTCAATCTTGTTGCTTCGATCAAACTGATTTTCATACTCCGCCATCAGGCTCGTCAGTTCCAGCTGACTGCCCGTCGAACTCGCATCTTTTCGAAAATCATTTTGCTCTGTCAAACCATTCTTGTCCAATCTCGCTTCACTCCTTCTTTTCGCCCATCCCCAAAACTGACCTGTGGCTGGCAACCGCACCCACACTCCTATCTGCGTCCCGTTTATGTCCTGTCTGTATCCTATTTGTGGTCAGAACCTTCCGCAATCTTGTTGCTCTCATCGCTGTTGTCGTTTTTATTACTTTTATTGCTCTTATGAACCGTATCGTGATCTTTTCCTTTTTTCTTTGTCTCATAAAGTGCCCGGTCAGCTTCCACATAATACTCATCATAAGTATGGAACCCGTTTGTCAGATATGCGCCCGTGCTGACACTCAAAAACGGAAACTCCCGTCGCGCCTCCTCAATATGTGCGCGCAGTCGCCGAAGAATCGTGTCGATATTCAAATCTGGCGTCTGAAGTCTCTCCACAAAGACCGCAAATTCATCTCCGCCCATTCGGTAAATCACATCCTCCGCGCGGAAAGTCCGTTTGAGCACACGGACAAAGCACTGGATCGTCTCATCACCCTTCTTATGCCCCATCGTGTCATTGATGTTCTTGAAATCATCAATATCCATCAAAAACAGGGCATTGTATCCAGACATGTTTCGCTTCTTTGCCTCAAGAAGTTTCTCAACTCTCCGCTTTCCGGCTCCAACATTCAAAAGCCCGGTCAGAGAATCCATGCGCGCCCTCTGGCGCAATTTCTCCTGCTTCATCATGTCCTGATCGATATTCTGGAGGTAACCGACAACTCTCCGGTTGTTCGTGTACTCATCGAGGTAATCAAAGAGCGTCATCCGATACCAGGTCCAGTTCTGCTCCGGCTTCATTTTTGCCTGAATCGTCACTGAGATATGGTGCTCGCCCTCCCGGATGCGTTTCAGACAATCCCTGACAAGCTCCACATAAGTGTTCCCGATCAGTCCCCTTTTCTCGACATCCTCAAAAAATAATTGCTCCGAAAAGCTCTGCTGTCTCTGCTGATCCTCAACTCCAATTTGATCAAGAATCACCTTGCTGTTCTCCGGATCATACTGAAAGACGAGCGTCGTCGTGGTCTCAAGAATCCGCTTAAGTTCCTCCCGACTCCGGTGAAGCTCAAGCGTGAGCACCGATTCCTGATATCCTGCATCACGCACTCGCAGTGCCCGCGCTCCGTCTGAAACGTGTGAATCAAAAGTTCTTTCTGGATCTCCCGGCTGTACTCCCGAATTACATGAGGGATCCCCTCATATGCCGTCTCGTAGTAGTATTTCAGCCATTTCGGATCTCCATTCTTAAAATACTCATAAAACTTTCTTCCAATCAGCTCCCCGTAACCCGCTCCCTCGAGCTTGTCATGCTCGCGGTTGCTGTATGTAAACAGGAAATCTTTCGGTTTTCCATCCTCATCGAGAAGCACCTGAATCGAGCAGAATGCGACCGGCATGTTTTCGAGGTAACTCAGCCGTTTTCGCTCCTCCCGCTCCCTCCTCTGCTTTTCCTGAATGATCCCGCTGACATCGGTTCTCGTCAGAAGAATCGCCTTTTTCTCGGAATCCACATAGCAGAACCGGTATTTCTTGTGGGCGATCACGCCGTCCTCCTCCATCGTCGCATAAAGAATATACTCGCTCTCATGCTCCAGATGCTCAACGACATTTTCCACCCTCATACTCTTGCAGAGCGTCTCGACCTCTTCCTCAATCACATTTTTATGGTTCACCCGCTCCATGGTCGTGTGATAATTGTCCGACGCATGCTTCGGAATGATATGTTTTTCCTTATCCGAATAATAAATCACATAGTTGTTCGTCGCAACGTCAATCCGGCACACATAGTCAAACTCCGGAAGAACCGCCTGTGCAATCGTCGAATTTCGCTGTTCTTCCCGGACATCCCGGCTCGCAATCATAAGACTTTTCTCATCGATCTTGCTGATGTAGACTTCATGCCATTCCATCCAGCGATTTAAGAACTCTGTATTCTTTCTGGAATTCCGATCAAGCTCCTTGTGCTCAATCCGGACAAAAAAATGATCTTCCTGATCTTCTTGATTCAAAAATTCTCTCAGATGATTCGGATTCATATACTGTTGCCAGATCTCCACATCCTCCCGGTAGACATACTGCTCCCGATACAGACGATAAAGTTCTTCATAATCCTTCCATTCTCCGCAAACTTCCGGTGTGGTGCGATCATGATGAACATAAATCTGATTGGTATCCGCGTGATACTCCCATATCGCATCGCAAAACCGTTTGAATGCCCGTGCTTCTGTCAACATGTCTCTATCCCTCAATTCAGAGCATACATGCCTAAACAAGCCATGCTCCCTTCTCCATTTTTACTGAATCTTTTTTATCTTACCACAATTTCTCTGCAAAAAACAGACCATTCTTGTCTCTGTTCGCAAATCCGACCTATCCTCGTTACTGTTCACACACATGTGCCCAGTAACGGAATTTGCCGTGGCTTCGCATTTAAATACGGCAAATTCTCGCTATCACCACTTTATCTTACGGCACTTTCGGTTCCAAAAGTGCCTACCTCTGAACAGTAACCTGTCCTTCACACCATCAGACATCGCTTTTCAAGGATATAGACGGATTCATATACTTTGATACAGAATTTTCTATTTTACATAGCTTCTTTTTTCCATTATAATAAATTTCATCAGGCAGTTTTGGCAGAACGCAAAAAAAGAAACCTCCGATATCTTTTCTATTGTATATTGAAATTGAAAAAATCGATTCGGAGTTGTGAAAGGAAGAGAAACTATGATCGCTACGATTCATCATGTCGCTTTAAATGTAAAAGATTATGACTGGTATGTTCGATTTTTCGAGGAAGTTTTTGAGATGACCGTGGAGCGTCAAAAAGGCGAAGCCCCAAAGCGTCAGGTATGGTTCAACGAAGGCATCCAGCTCAACGAGGTCGAGGATATGGGCGAGATGGGAAGCATGTACAGCCACATCGGCATCGCTTCCGACGACTGGGATACCGTGATTGAGCGCGCTGTGGCAAGAGGATGCACGCAGTACGCAGACAAGAAGCACTGGTTTGATATGCCAGATGGATTTGCAATCGAGCTGAAAAAGCCGAGAGAATAGTCACAATAATCACTCACTTCAGATGTTTTAACGAAATTGGCACAATCGCCATTCAACGAACACAACCAACGATTTTAAAAGCCGGAATGTATCACGCATCCCGGCTTTTCTTACTCATTGACGAAAATATCGTCCTTTATTTTCTACCATCCCGATTTTCTTCTTTCACCAGAAATCTCTTATAAGTGCTGTCGATTCCAAATGCGCCGAGTGGTGCGGTGATGATGATTGCAAGCACAGCAACCGACAGAATGATATTTCCACACGGCAGATCGCTCCGAGCGCAAGCCCGACCAGAAAAATGAGTGACAGTGAAGCTAACATAATTTTTCCTCCTCAAAAATAAATATCTGCAAAACCACATCTGCAAATCTGCCAAACTAACGTCTCAAACAATCTTCTTTATAAAAAGGGCACAATTTCTATAAAAAAAGCTGATGCACTCCCACGATTTTCATAAAAAAGAATCGTAGAAGTCATCAGCTATTATAAGCAGTTTAGGTTTTATCCAAGGGAGAACTTCATTCCCTGCGCTCTAAAATATATCGCAAATTCATGATTCTGTCAACGAGAACCTCTCTTATTGAGAACAAAAGCTCCGACGATCGAAAAAGTCCACGCACCCCCGTGTGAAGCGTCGGTGTTTAAGTTGCGTACCACAATCGTTTATAAGTAGGAATTTTCTGAACTGAAAATTCCGTATGATGCAGTAATGGTAGCTGAGTTTGCCGATTTGGAATGCGAAGCATCGGCAAACTCATATGATATTCGCACAACGTGTGAATATCATATCGCGTCTTTTACGACCTTATGCACCGCTACGTCCGCTCTGCGTATCGAGGAAGCGCCATCTCGCTTCCTCTCCGCTCCAGCTCGATGTGGGCTGGCGCCCCATAGAATAACGCACAGAGGCATCTGACAGAAAGTAAACTTTCCGCAGACGCCTCTGTGCGTTATTCTGCACGGCTTGTAGTTATGCCAGGTTCGTATATCCCATCAAGAACTTATCCACCTCTTTTGCGACCTCTCGTCCTTCATGGATTGCCCATACGACGAGAGACTGTCCGCGGTGCATATCTCCTGCTACGAAGACTTTCTCCACATTTGTCGCATACTTTCCGGCTTCTGTCGCAACGTTCGTGCGGGCATTTAACTCCACACCGAACGCATTTGCCACATACTCCTGAGTTCCGAGGAAACCTGCTGCGATCAGCACAAGGTCTGCCGGCACTTCGCGCTCAGAGCCCTCGACTGCGACCATCAGATTTCTTCCAGTCTCCGGATCTTTCTGCGGAACAAGGTTGATCAGGATTGCCTTGCAGACTTTTCCGGTCTCATCCTTCACAAACTCCTTGACAGTTGTCTGGTAGACACGCGGATCTTCTCCGAATACAGCGATCGCCTCCTCCTGACCATAGTCGGTCTTGAGGATTCTCGGCCACTCCGGCCAGCTGTTGCTTGCGGTGCGGGTCACCGGCGGTTTCGGCATCATCTCAAGCTGGGTGACAGATGCACAGCCGTGACGGATCGAAGTTCCGACACAGTCATTTCCGGTATCACCACCACCGATGACGATGACGTGCTTATCCTTTGCAGAGATGTAGTTGCCATCCTCGAGATTGGAATTCAGCAGACTCTTCGTCGTGGACTTGAGGAAATCCACTGCAAAGTAGATGCCCTCTGCCTCACGTCCCGGAACCTGAATGTCTCTCGGATTTGATGCTCCGCATGCAAGAATGATGCTGTCATACTCTTTCTTGAGTCGTCCGGTCTTGTAATTCTTGCCGACGTCTGCACCAGTCACAAAGCGGATGCCCTCCGCCTTCATGACCTCGACCTTGCGGTCGATCACAGACTTCTCGAGCTTCATATTCGGGATGCCGTACATCAGCAGTCCGCCGACGCGATCCTCTCTCTCAAACACGGTTACATTGTGACCGCGCTTGTTGAGCTGATCTGCGGCAGCGAGTCCGGACGGACCGGAACCGATGACTGCGATGCGCTTCTCGGTGCGCACTCTCGGCGGGCACGGACCTGCCTCCCCGGTCTCATACGCACGCTCAATGATCGCATGCTCATTCTCCTTGATGCTGACCGGATCTCCGTTCAGACCACAGGTACATGCCGCCTCACATGGAGCCGGGCAGACACGGCTCGTAAACTCCGGGAAGCTGTTCGTCTTTTTCAGACGGTTGTATGCCTGAGACCAGTTTCCGGTGAAAACCAGATCGTTCCACTCCGGGCAGAGGTTGTTTAACGGACAGCCCGAAACCATTCCGCCGAGTACCATGCCGGACTGGCAGAACGGAACGCCACAATCCATACAGCGCGCGCCCTGCTTTCTCTGCTGTTCCTCTGACAGAGAGGCATGGAATTCATTGAAGTTCTTAATTCTCTCTAATGGAGCCACAGCCTTGCCATTGGCTCTGTCATACTCTAAAAATCCTGTTGGCTTTCCCATGTTCTCTCTCCTCCCTACTTTCTCATGTTGGCATAGAATGCTTCGATCTGTGCCTGCTCACTGCTCAGTCCTTTTTCTTCCATCTGGACAATCGTGTTGAGCATCCGGCGGTAATCATGAGGCATAACCTTCTTGAACTTCGGCAGATACTCTCCGAAATGATCGAGGATGTATTTGCCCTTTTCCGAGTTGGTGTAAGCGACGTGTTCCTGAATCATCTCTTTTAACTCAAGAACATCATATTTGTTTGTTACCTCCTCGAGAGAGACGAGGGATTTGTTGAGTCTCTTGTAGAGATCACGCTTTTCATCCAGAACATAGGCGATACCACCGCTCATGCCGGCCGCAAAGTTCTTTCCGGTCGTTCCGAGGATGACAACGCGTCCACCGGTCATGTACTCACAGCCGTGATCACCGACACCCTCGACAACTGCGGTTGCACCGGAGTTGCGTACACAGAAACGCTCACCGGCAACGCCGTTGATGAACGCCTTACCGCTTGTCGCACCGTAGAGGGCAACGTTACCGATCACAATGTTGTCTTCTGCCTTGAACTGTACTCCCTTCGGCGGGTAAACGACGAGCTTTCCGCCTGACAGACCCTTGCCGAAATAGTCGTTGCTGTCTCCGACAAGCTCAAGCGTCAGTCCCTTCGGGATGAAGGCTCCGAAGCTCTGTCCACCGCTTCCGCTACACTGAATCGTGAACGTATCCTCCGGCAGTCCGTCCGGATAATGGCGGGTAATCTCCGATCCGAAGATCGTTCCGAGTGCACGATCAACGTTGGAGACATCAACCTGAAGTCCCTTCTTCTGACCATTCATCAGTGCGCTCTTGAGCTTCTTCAAGAATACCTGCTCATCGATCGTCTTGTCGAGCTTGAAGTCATACTCAACCTTATCGTGGTAACCGCGCAGAGGCTCTCCCTCATACGGGTTATCGAGAATGTTCGACAGATCAACTTTATTCGCACGCGCATTCGGAATGTGATCCTTCTTCTTGAGCAGATCGGTACGTCCAACAAGCTCATCGACGGTGCGGATTCCGAGCTTTGCCATGTACTCGCGGAGCTCCTGAGCAATGAAATGCATAAAGTTTACCACATACTCCGGCTTGCCCTTGAAGCGTTTTCTCAGCTCCGGATTCTGCGTTGCAATGCCGACCGGACAGGTATCAAGGTTGCATACACGCATCATCACACAGCCCATCGTCACAAGCGGAGCCGTTGCAAAACCAAACTCCTCTGCGCCGAGCATTGCTGCGATTGCGACGTCACGACCGGTCATCAGCTTTCCGTCTGTCTCAAGAATGACCTTGTCACGCAGTCCATTCATGATCAGCGTCTGGTGTGCCTCGGCAACACCGAGCTCCCACGGAAGACCTGCGTTGTAGATCGAGTTTCTCGGAGCTGCACCGGTACCACCATCAAAACCGGATACGAGGATAACCTGTGCGCCTGCCTTTGCAACACCGGCAGCAACGGTTCCGACACCAGCCTCCGATACGAGCTTGACGGAGATTCTTGCTCTCGTGTTAGAGTTTTTCAGATCGTAGATCAGCTGTGCCAAATCCTCGATCGAGTAGATGTCATGGTGCGGTGGCGGGGAAATCAGACCGACACCGGTTGTTGAGTGACGGGTCTTTGCAACCCACGGGTAAACCTTTCCGCCCGGAAGCTGACCGCCCTCACCAGGTTTTGCACCCTGAGCCATCTTGATCTGGATCTCCTGAGCGCTCACGAGGTAGCGGGATGTGACACCGAAACGACCGGAAGCGACCTGCTTGATTGCAGAACAGCGGTTGTTGTTCTTCGGGCCCGGGACGAGACGCTCAAGGCTCTCACCGCCCTCACCGGTGTTTGACTTACCGCCGAGACGGTTCATCGCGATTGCAAGAGTCTCATGAGCTTCCTGAGAAATCGAACCGTAGGACATTGCTCCTGTCTTGAAACGCTTCACGATCGAGTCAACGCTCTCGACCTCATCAATCGGGATACCGCCGTTCTCATCGAACTTGAAATCAATCAGGCTACGCAGGTTGACGGTCTGCTCTTCCTCATTGAGTGCATGGCTGTACTCCTTGAAGATCTCGTAGCTGTTCGTCCATGCGGACTGCTGAAGCAAATGGATCGTACGCGGATTGTAGAGATGCTCCTCCTGACCGGCGCGCTCCTTGTGGCTTCCGACACTCTCAAGCGTCAGATCAGAATTCAGACCGAGCGGATCAAATGCACTTGAGTGAAGCGCATCCACATCGTTTGCGATGTCCTCGAGCGTGATACCGCCGACACGGCTGACCGTATCGGTAAAGTACTTGTCCACAACATCCTTGGAGATACCGATTGCCTCAAAGATCTGTGCACCCTGGTACGACTGGATCGTGGAGATACCCATCTTCGATGCGATCTTGACAATTCCGTGAAGAACAGCGGAGTTGTAATCGTTGACTGCTGCATAGTAGTCCTTGTCGAGCATCTTTGACTCGATCAGGTAATGAACGGACTCCTGAGCAAGATACGGGTTGATTGCACTCGCGCCGTAGCCGAGAAGCGTTGCGAAATGATGAACCTCTCTCGGCTCACCACTCTCGAGAATCAGTGCCATCGAGGTACGCTTCTTCGTCTTTACAAGATGCTGTTGCAGAGCAGATACGGCAAGCAGGGACGGAATCGGAACACGGTTCTCATCGATGTCACGGTCGGACAGGATGATGATATTCACACCATCGCGGTGTGCACGGTCAACCTCAAGGAAGAGTCTCTCAATCGCCTTCTCAAGAGAAGTATTCTTATAGTAAGTGATCGGAATCGTCTCAACCTTGAATCCCGGCTTGTTCATGTATTTGATCTTCAACAGATCGGTACAGGTCAAAATCGGATTCTCCACTTTCAGGATGTGGCAGTTGCCCGGCTTCTCCTCGAGGACATTTCCCTCCTCACCGACATAGACGGTTGTCGAGGTCACGATCTCCTCACGGATCGAGTCGATCGGCGGATTTGTTACCTGAGCAAAGAGCTGTTTGAAGTAATTGAACAACGGCTGATGCTTCTTTGAGAGTACGGCAAGCGGGCTGTCCGCACCCATCGCAGATACTGCCTCGGCACCGTTGAGTGCCATCGGAAGGATCATCGTGCGGTACTGCTCGTAAGTGTAGCCGTAGGTCTTCTGAAGTCTTGCGCGCTGATCTTTTGTGATCTCCGGCACTCCCTTGTTCGGGATCGGCAGGTTTTTCAGCTCCACGAGGTTGGAATCAAGCCACTCACCGTAAGGCTGGCGGGAAGCATAGCGATTCTTTAACTCCTCATCTCCGACAAGCTCGCCCTTCACGGTATCGATCAGGAGCATCTTGCCCGGACGCAGACGCTCTTTCTTCACAACGTGAGCCTGCTCAATGTCGATTGCTCCGACCTCAGAAGCAAGGATCACCTGATCATCGTCAGTGATGTAGTAACGGGAAGGACGCAGACCATTTCGGTCAAGCACAGCACCCATCACATCACCATCGGAGAAGACGATCGACGCCGGTCCATCCCACGGCTCCATCATCGTCGCATAGTAGCGGTAGAAGTCCTTTACCTCCTGTGGCATTGACTTGTCATGCTGCCACGGAGCCGGGATCATGATCATGACTGCCATCGGAAGCTCCATGCCACTCATCACCATAAACTCGAGTGCATTGTCGAGCATCGCGGAATCAGAACCTTCCTGGTTGATGATCGGGAGTACCTTGTACATGTCGGACTTGAAGAACTTCGTCTCCATGTTCTCCTCACGCGCCATCATCTTGTCGACGTTTCCGCGGATCGTGTTGATCTCACCGTTGTGAACGATGAAACGATTCGGATGAGCACGCATCCAGCTCGGATTCGTGTTCGTACTGAAACGGGAGTGAACCGTTGCGATTGCAGACTCGTAATCCGGATCCTGAAGATCCTCAAAGAAGAGTCTCAGCTCTTTTACAAGGAACATGCCCTTGTATACAATCGTTCGACTGCTCAGCGATACGACATAGGTGTCATCATTACTCTGCTCAAACACACGGCGGGCAACATAGAGACGACGGTCAAAGTCAAGTCCCTTCTCCACGTCTGCCGGCTTTCCGATAAATCCCTGCACGATGTAAGGCATCTTTGCGACTGCCTTGTCACCGATCAGTTCCGGATGAGTCGGGAGATCACGCCAGCCGAGGAACTTGAGTCCCTCTTTCTTGACGATGATCTCGAACATCTTTTTCGCCTGATTTCTCGCAAGCTCGTCCTGCGGGAAGAAGAACATGCCGACGCCATACTCGCGCTCTCCACCGAGCTCGATTCCGAGCGGTTTTGTCACCTTCTTAAAAAATTTGTGGGAAATCTGAAGCATGATTCCGACACCATCACCTGTCTTGCCCTCCGCGTCTTTTCCGGCGCGGTGCTGAAGGTTTTCCACGATGTGAAGTGCCTGGTCTACTGTTCTATGGGTCTTAATGCCTTTGATATTGGCAACTGCTCCGATACCACAGTTGTCATGCTCAAATCGGGGATCGTAAAGACCCGGAGCCTTTGTTTGTGTTCTCTGATCGCTCTCCATTGCTCAATTCCTTTCCGTGTAAGATTGAGCGTGCGCCTTGGGGATATAAGGGAAATGATACTCGTGATACTAGATAATGGCACACACTCGTGGGGTTAAAAATACCTGCTTCCAGCTCAAACTCGTGAAGTCCAAATTGTCAAGTCTCTCCTAATGGGAATTTTTTTCAGCTGGTGATTTTTAATGATAATGATAATACTACAAGATTTTCCGTTTGTAAATATTTTTTTGCAAGAAATTGTCAGATAATTGGAGAACTTAATATTCTAAAGTTAATAGTCTGTCTTTTTCAGAGTTTTTCCAGGCTATTATTTGAGTTAACTGACTTTTCATTCTTCTTTGATTCGGGTATGCGGACAGATGTGCGCTTGCTGCGTATTTTCTTAATTTTCTTTTGTGAGTAATCTGTCCAATTTAGAAAGTCTTTCAAGTTCATGCGCTGCACAATGCCGGTACTTTACATTCCCAATCGGCAAAATCTGCTTCTTTCCGCAGAGCATCATCGCATGGATCAAGAAAATGAAAGCAACACAAAAACAGGCTCTGTGTGCTTCTTCGTTGAAGCATACAAAGCCTGTCTCTCATTTTTACTCAAACTCTCTACGAAATCAAAAAATCAACACTTGATTCGCTTCTGCGTCTCGCTCTTACAGCTCGCCCAGTCCGCTCTCGATTGCCTTGCTGATGGTCTCCATTGCAGCTGCCTCATCTTCGCCATCACATACCAGATTGATCTCGGTGCCGGACTTGATACCTGCTGCCATAACGTTCAGTACGCTCTTAGCAACAACTTTCTTCTCTCCACACTCGATGAAAACATCACACTTAAACTTCATAGCGGTCTGAGACAGAACACCAGCTGGTCTTAAATGCAATCCTGACGGGTTTACTACGGTAATTTTTTTACTAAGCATGACTCAAAATCTCCTTTTTTATTATAATATCTCCCTCAAATTCCTGCGGATAAGCTCGGAATTTCTACTTAAAAGTTTATTACAATTTGCCCGAAGTGTCAAGTTAAAACACCCATTAATCCGTCATTTTGTTGTCAATAATGTTACTGCACACAAACAGAAATTTTCTGAACTGAATTTTCTGAACTGAAAATTCCGTACGATACCGTACCGGTCACGGATTTTTCCGATTTAAAATGCCTGCCCACATGTTGTACAAACAGTGCCTTGATCCTGCGCACTTTTTTCCTGTTCCCGCTTTTCCTGCATTCTCGCCTCTCTCTCGAGAGCTTCTGCCTTTGAGAAGACGCAACCGCAGTAATTCTGGCGGTAAAGACCGTACTCCGCCGAGAGCTCAACCGAGCGCTTATATCCGTTCTTTTTCTTGAAATCGGACGGCAGATGCTCAACCTTATAGATTTCTCCGAGTTCTTCACCGATCTCATTGAGCTTCTGTGCATTCTTCAGCGGACTGATCGTCAGCGTCGTCGCAAAGTAATCAAAATCCCCTTCTGACGCAAGTTTTGCGGACTCCTCAAGGCGCAGTCGATAACAGCGAAAGCACCGCTCTCCACCCTCCGGCACCTTCTCATAGCCCTTGCTGATCTCATAGAACCGCTCCGGCTCATAGTCGCCAATCACAAGGTGAACCGGGTGAATCACCGGAAGCTCCGCAATCAGTTTTTTCAGTTCTTCTACCCGCTTTTCAAATTCCTCCTGTGGGGAAATGTTCGGATTGTAGTAAAACACCGTAATGTCAAAATACTTTGACAGATACTCCAGAACGTAGCTACTGCACGGTGCACAGCAACTATGCAGCAAGAGCCGGGGAACCCGGCTCTTGCTCTGGTTTTCTTCTATGATCTTTTCCAGTTCTTTCTGGTAATTTCTGCGATTCATCTGCACGCTCCATACCTTTGCGCTTATACGCTCTTTTCTGTTTTAAAGTCTCTTAGAAAACCCGTATTTATTCTTTTTCTAATTCTAATTCAAAACTCGACACTTACAGGAAGTCACGAATCCGCTTGCTTCTCACCGGATTACGCAGTTTGCGCAGGGCTTTCGCCTCAATCTGACGAATACGCTCACGGGTAACGTTGAACTCCTTGCCGACCTCCTCAAGGGTGCGCGGATGTCCATCTTCAAGACCGAAACGCAGGACGATAACCTGACGCTCACGCTCCTTTAAATCACCCAGAAGCGCATCAATGTGCTCTCTGAGCATGACAGACTCTACATTGCCCTCCGGGGTCACAACATTGTTATCTGCAACGAAATCGCCGAGGTTGGAGTCATCCTCCTCACCAATCGGGGTCTCAAGGGATGCAGGCTCTCTTGCGATCTGCATGATCTCCATCACCTTGTCCTCGGACATCTCAAGTGCATCTGCAAGCTCTGTCACAGACGGCTCATAGCCGAGTTCCAGAGTCAGCTTTCTCTGCATCTTTGACATCTTGTTGATCGTCTCAACCATATGAACCGGCACACGGATTGTACGAGCCTGATCTGCAAGTGCACGAGTCACAGACTGACGAATCCACCAAGTCGCATATGTACTCAGCTTGTATCCCTTCGTATAATCAAACTTCTCTACGCCCTTGATCAGACCGAGGTTACCCTCCTGAACAAGATCCAAAAAGCTCATGCCACGTCCGGTATAACGCTTTGCAATGCTGACCACAAGACGCAGGTTCGCCTCAATCAGGCGCTCCTTCGCATGCTCATCGCCCTCTGCCTTGCGCTTTGCCAGAGTGATCTCCTCATCTGCGCTCAACAGCGGAACCGTACCGATCTCCTTTAAATACATCCGAACCGGATCCTCTGTGCCAATACCTTCCAGAAGATCTACTGCGTCCAGTTCGATATCTTCTCCATCTTTCAGGAAGCTGTCGTCCATGTCGATGTCATCATCATCAAGAAGAAGCGGTTCCTCCGCCAGCAGGTTATCATCGATTACAGGGACAACATCAATCCGTTTCTGCTCAAGGTAGTTGTAAATCTGTTCCATCTGCTCCGGAGACAGATCATCGCCGACAAAGAAATCATTGATCTCTGTGACATCCAGTGCATTGTGCTTCGTTTTGGCAACTTCCACCAGCTTTTTCAGCTTTTCCAAAAAATTGTCTTTTTCCACAGTAACATCCTTTCGCTTGAAGTGTCAAAGCGGAGCCAATCTCCGCCTCTCTACTGCCATAACCGCCCGACCCTTGACAGTTTCAGATTCCCATCACCTTTTTTCTGCCATCTGTCCGGCACGGTCAAAATATGCCATAGAAGAAAATTCCATGGCATAATAAATTCCTACACAACTAATCATTATATAACAGCAGGTTGCGGATTTCAACATTTTTTTCTCAGTTCTTTTGTTTTTTTTGAGGTTTTTTCACGTTTTTCCGCTTAAACATCCAGATTTCTGCGAATGTTTAAACAGCGCGGAAGATTCCTGATCGTGACCTCCGTCCGACTTCCTCCAAACTCTCCATCGAGTACCCAGTCAACTTCCTCCTCCGCCTGAATCTCGATCGAGGAAGTCCGGAATTTGTATACCAGTTCGCTGTCCGGCTCATCGCTGAGAAAAAGTCCTGACACAATCGCACTCAGCTCGAGCGGAGTCTTCGGCGTGCGGATCAGTAGTACTTCAAAAAGTCCATCATCAAGGGCGACATTCTGGTTAATCAATCCTTTGAATCCGCCTACGCTCGTCGTGTTCGTCACCATGCCGAAGATGAACTCACCCTCAAGCGTGCCCTCCTCCCAGGTCACCTTCATCTGATAGGACTTGATTGATGTAAGGCTCTTCACACTCTCAAGCATATACGCCTGATGACCGAGAACATTTTTTCGATCCTGAGGTGTCATATAGGAAACTTCGGTAAATGCACCAAAACCTGCAACATAGACAAAATAGCGATCCTCGCAGAATAGACCGATGTCGATCGGCACTGCGGTTCCGCGAACTGCGGTCTGCGCCGCCTCATATACCTGCTTGGGGAGTTTCAGACTAGACGCAAAATCGTTCGTCGAACCTCCCGGAATATATCCGATCTGGGGTCTGCGCTTCTCATCGATCTCCATGATACCGGAAATCGTCTCGTTCAGCGTGCCATCTCCTCCACTGCATACAATCAGATCATACCTTGCACCTTCTTTCGATGCAGTATTTTTTGCATCCTTCGGCGCCTGTGTCACATGAACCTGTACATGATATCCCTCCGCCGAAAAGAGATCCAGAATTTCAAGAAGTTTTCTGCGAATCCGCTCCCTGCCCGACCTGGGATTAATGATAAAAAGCATTCTTTTTTTTGTGCTCATAATACTGTCACCTGCCTCTGTCACTCTTCAACTGATCGTTACCGTTCATGCCCTGCACAAACGGTAACAGATTTTGCCGATTCCCCTTCACTCATTCCCAACGAAATAAATTACCTACTTTCCAGTTTCTCTCAAAATCTCTTTTGTATACCCGGCAAATGCACCCGGAAGCGGATAAGTTTCAATCAGATCCCTGCGCCCCACTGCGAGAAAGCGCTCCGGAACCGCACCGGAAAGCAACACCCGGTATCCAATCATTCTCCACTCAACATGAGAAAAAATGTGCTTTGTCTTCGGAAGTACCTCGACCTCAATGACCTGTCCCGGCTCAAATCCGAAGACTTCAGCAAGTTTCTCCGGCTCAAGCTGTCCGTCCGCATTCGGAAGCTCGTAAAGCCCTGCAAGAAGCCCCTGATCCGGTCGTTTTCCGATCGCAATCCGCTGACTCTGATCCTCGAGAATACATACGGTACGCTCCTCAATCCTGCGCTGTTTTTTCGGCGTCTTGACTGGGATCTGTGCGGTCAGATTCCGGCGATGCGCCAGACACAGCGACTCAAACGGACAGACCATGCATTTCGGCTCACCGTTTGGCACACAGACAATCGCTCCGGTCTCAATCAAGCCCTGGTTGAACTCGCTTGCGCGCCCCTGCGGGATCACACTCTGAAGCAGAGATTCAACTTTTCGTCTCGTCGCCGGTTTCAGGATATCCTCTGTACTCGCCATCACTCTCGAGATCACGCGAAGCACATTTCCATCGACTGCCGGAACTGCAATTCCAAATGCAATCGAGGCAATCGCCCCCGCAGTGTAACTCCCGATTCCCGGAAGTTTCAGAAGCTTTTGATGGTCAGCCGGGATCACCCCGCCGTATTCTTCCACAATGACCTGAGCCGACTTTTTTAAGTTTCTGGCACGGCTGTAATAGCCGAGTCCCTCCCAGAGTTTCATCAGCCGGTCATCGGAAACCTCAGCGAGATCTGCGACCGTCGGAAGTGCGCCCATGAAACGCTCAAAATAGGGCTTTACCGCCTCCACCCTCGTCTGCTGAAGCATAATCTCGGAAATCCAGACGCGGTACGGCTCGGGATTCTCCCTCCACGGAAGAATCCGGCGATTCTTCTCATACCATGCAAGCAGAGGACGAACTCCCGCACGCAGACGCTCCTCCTCCGACATTGGACTCTCCTTACTCTCTGCAACCTGAATCCGGTCGTAGAGATGATCAAGATGATTAAGTTCGTCCTGAAACGTATCAAACATATCCATAAATGCCTCGCACGGACACCTCGCCTGACATGACTTCGCGCATCTCGCCGTTTGTCTCCACAATCAGCTCACCGGTGTCTGTGATTCCGTGAGAAATGCCGAGATAGTCTCCCTTAGGTGCAAGTACCTTTACCTCCCGCCCAATGTTGACGAGATGGGAATTGTACTCCTCTTTCAGAAGACTCAAATCCAGCGTCTTCTTGTAGGTCTCATAGAAGCCCTCCCACGCCTTTAAGATGCTTGCGACAAGCGGGGCACGGCGCACAATATGACCTGTCTCAATCGCAAGCGAGGTCGCCGTCTTGCTGATCTCCTCCGGGAAATCTTTCGTGTTGACATTGATGCCGATTCCGACAACGACGTAGCGAATGCTGTCCTCCTCTGTGCTCATCTCCGTCAAAATACCGCAGATCTTACGTCCGTTTAACACGATGTCATTCGGCCACTTGATCTGACAGTCAAGTCCGGTCTGCTCACGAATGCCTTTCTCTACCGCCATCGCTGCCACAAGCGTCAGCATCGACGCATATTCCGGCGCAAAATCTGGTCGCAGAAGAAAGCTCATCCAGATTCCGCTTCCTCTCGGAGAAGTCCATGCACGCCCTCTGCGCCCTTTTCCTGCCGTCTGAATCTCCGCAATTGCAAGCGTTCCATCCGGCGCACCATTTTCCGCCATCCGTCGGATCTCATTGTTCGTGGAATCAATCTCATCGATAAACCGAAGATTTCGTCCAAGGCTCTTCGTCTCGAGCACACTCGCAATCTCTGCCTCCGAGAGAACATCCCCGGCACCGCAGAGGCGGTATCCCCGGCTTCTGACCGCCTCGATCTCGTATCCCTCTTCTCTCAGCTGTCCGATGACCTTCCAGACCGCTGTGCGCGATACGCCGAGCCGGTCACACAATTCCTGACCGGAGACGTAACCATCCGTCTCCTTCAGACATGTCAAAATTTCTGTCTTCACTTTCTACCTCCAGATACTGACAGCGCTGATGATCCCCACTGTCAGAAGAAATACGGCAAGCAGTCCATATAAAAGCCCTGCCGTCCGGCCTCTCCGGTCATGTCCTGCCGACTGAAAACGAAACCACCCATTGACTCCGTTTAAAAAGGACGCCAGCCAGAACACTGCCGGAAACAAGATCCGGTTCTTCGCCGGATCTAAAAAAGCCAGCACCACGCAGACGACGACGAGGATTCCCACCACAATGTGAAGCATATCCAGAATCATCGCCATACTGCGCGGATTTCTCTTTTTTTCTCTCAAAATCATCCCTGCTCTCCAAGCGTGGCAACCATAACCGCCTTAATTGTATGCATGCGGTTCTCTGCTTCCTCAAAGACTCTTGAGCACGGTGCCTCAAATACCTCATCAGTGACTTCCATGTCGGTGATGTTAAATCTCTCGCCCATCTCCTTGCCGATCTTCGTCTTCAGATCGTGGAAAGCCGGCAGGCAGTGCAGGAAGATTGCCTGTTCACCTGCATTCTTCATCACATCCATCGTTACCTTGTACGGACTCAGCTCGTTGATACGCTCTGTCCATACCTCATCCGGCTCGCCCATCGATACCCATACATCGGTGTAAACGACATCTGCGCCCTTGGTTCCTTCCATCACATCCTCGGTCAGCGTGATCGTACCGCCGGATGCCTTTGCGTACTCCTGGCACTGTGCGACAAGCTCCTCGTTCGGGAAGTACTTCTTCGGTGCACATGCAACGAAATGAAGACCGAGCTTTGAGCAGACTACCATCAGGGAATTGCCCATATTGTAGCGAGCATCGCCCATGTATACAAGTTTTACGCCCTTGAGACGACCGAGCTGTTCACGGATCGTCAGCATGTCAGCGAGCATCTGGGTCGGATGGTACTCGTTTGTCAGACCGTTCCAAACCGGAACACCTGCATACTTTGCGAGCTCCTCAACAATCTCCTGACCGTAACCACGGTACTCGATTCCATCGTAGATTCTGCCGAGCACGCGGGCAGTATCGGCAATGCTCTCCTTCTTTCCGATCTGAGAACCGGTCGGATCGAGGTAGGTGGTTCCCATTCCCATGTCATGAGCGGCAACCTCAAACGAACAGCGGGTTCTCGTGCTCGTCTTCTCGAAAATCAGAGCAACGTTTTTTCCTCTCCAGTGGTCAACAAGAACGCCATCTTTCTTTTTCTTCTTCAGATCTGCGGCGAGATCAAGCAGATACAGAATCTCCTCAGGTGTAAAATCCTTCAGTGTCAGAAAATTTCTTCCCTTTAAATTCATCGTTTTGTTCTCCCTGTGTCTCAAATTCTCAAATGTAGTTTTTATAGATTTTGTAGTTTGATGTTTATAATTTGTGATTTCTAATTTGTGATTTTGGTTTCTCTAGTCTTCCTTTGCAACTTCCACAACAGACTTCACAAGACCTGCCATATTCTGAATCTCTGACGGAATGATGATCTTTGTCGCCTTTCCGTCCGCAATCGTCGCAAATGCCTCGAGACTCTTGAGACGCAGAACCGCCTCGTCAGCGCCGGCTTCCTTGAGGAAACGAAGTCCGTCTGCATTTGCCTTCTGAACCTTTAAAATCGCCTCAGCCTCACCTTCTGCCTCGCGGATTCGCTTTTCCTTTTCTGCCTCAGCATGAAGGATCGCAGCCTGTTTGTCAGCCTCTGCGTCAAGAATTGCAGACTCTTTCTTACCCTCTGCGACAAGGATCGTTGACTTCTTCTCACCTTCCGCGCGCAGGATTGCCTCACGGCGCTCACGCTCTGCCTTCATCTGCTTTTCCATCGCATCCTGAATTGCAGCCGGCGGAATGATATTTTTCAGCTCAACACGGTTTACCTTGATTCCCCACGGATCTGTCGCCACATCAAGGGAAGCTCGCATCTTCGTGTTAATCGTCTCTCTTGATGTCAGCGTCTGATCAAGCTCGAGATCACCGATGATATTTCTCAGCGTTGTCGCCGTCAGGTTCTCAATCGCCATGATCGGGTTCTCGACTCCGTATGCAAACAACTTCGGATCGGTGATCTGAAAGAACACAACCGTATCGATTCGCATCGTAACGTTATCTTTTGTGATTACCGGCTGGGGAGCAAAGTCAACGACCTGCTCTTTTAAGATGACTCTCTTTGCCACACGGTCAATAAAAGGCATCATGACGTGAACGCCAACCGACCACGTTCCCATGTAAGCACCGAGACGTTCCACAACAAGAGCCTGCGCCTGCGGAACAATGCGCACGCAGGATGCCAGCACCATCAAAACCACAACCAGAAGCACCATGAAAATGATCAGTCCCATAGATGTTACCCCTCTTTCCTTGCACTCACAATCAGTTTTACACCCTGTATCTTTCGGATCTCCACGATCGTTCCCACAGGATAAATCTCTTCGTCACTCTCTGCTCTCGCTGTCCATTCCTGCCCGTTCACCATCGCAGTTCCAGTCTCTTTCCGATTGTCGATCTCTGCCGTCACGCGCGCTTCACTTCCAACCAGACTGTCCACATTTGTCTTTTCTGTGTGTGTGATACAGTGTTTTGCAAATGGGCGTGTAAGAAACAGAAGCAGAAACGAAATCAGCACGAAACCGACGAGCTGAATCCCGGTGCTAAAGCCAAGCAGACAAAGCAGAAATCCGATAAATGCTCCTCCTGCAAACCAGATCGTCGTCAGTGCCAGAGTTGCAATCTCGATCGCAATCAATACAACGAATACAATCAGCCAATAGATCGGTGTCATTTCAGGAACCCCCTTTCTGATTATCATACTATATTTCCAAATCCATTACAATCCCCTGCGCTGGCGTGCCGCCTCGAACATCAGGACGGATGATGCAACCGCCGCGTTTAAGGATTCGACCCTTCCGCACATCGGAATCCGCACCCAGATGTCCGCTTTCTGCGCTGTCTCCTCTTTCAGACCGCTCGCCTCGTTTCCGATCAGAAATGCAGAATCATCCTTGTAATCTTCCTGATCATAGGAATTCTTTCCGTCGAGATGAGCCGCAAACATACGGATTTTCTTTGATTTGAGCTTGGCAAGTGCAGAGTCAAGATCCTCGACGTAGACGAACGGAACGCGAAGGATCGAACCCATCGTTGAGCGAATGACCTTCGGGTTATAAATGTCGGCAGTCGAGGAATCCATGATGATTCCCGTGACTCCTGCACCCTCACCTGCACGCACGATCGTTCCGAGATTTCCCGGATCCTGAAGATGCTCAAGCACCATTAAAAGTGCTGGTTTTCCGCTCTCTGCCCGGGTCTTCGTGACATCATCAAGCTCGTAGTGATACTGGCGCACGAGAGCCAGAACCCCCTGCGGAGACTGGGTGTCGGACATCGCGCGAAATACCTCGTCGCTGACAAGTTCGACATGGCGAACGCCGTTTTTGAGTGCATTCGCCTCTTTTCCTTTTGCAAAACTCTCGGACATGTAGAGTGTGTGAATCCGGTCTTTCGGAATCTCCACACACATGCGAAGTCCCTCTGCGACGAAGAGGTCTTCCTCTCGTCTCGTCTTCGCCTTTTTTACAAGTGCACTTACATATTTTATCTGTTTGTTTGTTGTACTGCTAATCACTGCAAGAATCCTTCCTTGTTATGAATTATAAAGGGCTCCTCCGGCGGGTAAAGTCATACAAACTCGCTCTCGCTCCGGGTTCGATGTACTTTCCCGCACTCCGTCGCCACACATACCATGATATATTCACCCTGAATTATGTTGTTTTTCAGATCGTCTCCAGATCTGCCATCCAGATGTTTCGGGAGGCATCACTCGGCATGCGCAGGTCTCCTCTCGGGGAAACAGCTACGGAACCGACCTTCGGTCCATCCGGCAGGCAGGAGCGCTTAAACTGCTGTGCGAAGAAACGGCGATAGAACACATTGAGCCATTTCTTGATGAACTCCGCCTCATACTCCCCTGCAAATGCGCGAAGTGCCATGCGGTAAATCTTTGATGGCATATAGCCGAAACGAAGCACATAGTACAGGAAGAAATCATGCAGTTCATACGGTCCGACGAGATCTTCTGTCTTCTGGGAGATCACACCATTCTCCGGCGGAAGAAGCTCCGGGCTGACCGGCGTGTCAAGCACATCGAGAAGCACATCTCGGAGTTCTTTCTCTCCACAGGTGTCTGCAAAGTAGCGAACGAGATGGCGGACGAGAGTCTTCGGAACGGATGCATTGACGCCGTACATCGACATGTGATCGCCGTTATAGGTCGCCCAGCCAAGGGCGAGCTCCGACATATCGCCGGTACCGATGACGAGACCGCCGACCTGGTTTGCGGTATCCATGAGAACCTGGGTTCTCTCACGCGCCTGTCCGTTCTCGTAGGTGACATCGTGATTTTCCGGATTTTGACCAATATCGGAGAAATGCTGGTTTACGGATGCACGGATGTCGACTTCTTTTAATGTCGCGCCGAGCTTTTCGGTCATCCGGCAGGCATTCTGGTACGTTCTGTCTGTCGTTCCGAAGCACGGCATCGTCACGGCATGGATCTGATTTCTCGGAATGTTTAAGAGATCAAATGCACGCGCAGTGACGAGCAGGGCAAGCGTCGAGTCAAGTCCGCCGGAAATTCCAAGCACGACATGCTTAGCTCCGGTGTGTTCCAGACGTTTTTTCAGACCCATTGCCTGAATCATGAAGATCTCCTCACAGCGACGGCTTCTCTCCGACATATCGGACGGAACAAACGGACGGCTGTCGATATAGCGAAGAAGTTTCTCCTGCTGACATTGTTCCATCTCCTCCGTGTTTAAAGAAAACTCAATCGTCTTATATCCGGTCTGATCCGGTGCCGGGCAGGTCGTTGTCTTTCTGCGCTCGGAGCGGAGACGCTCAAGGTCAAGATCTGCGCAGATTGCACTCGGCCGGAATCGCTTCGACTGCGCGAGGATCGTTCCATTCTCCGCAATGATATTGTGACCGCCGAATACGAGATCCTGAGTCGACTCTCCCTCTCCTGCATTTGCATAGACATATGCACTGAGAAGGCGGGCAGACTGACCGCTGATCAGCTCTCTGCGGTAGCTGTCCTTGCCGACAACCTCATCACTCGCGGAACAGTTCGCAATCACCGTCGCTCCGGCAAGCATATGGCGGATGCTCGGCGGACACGGAACCCAGACATCCTCACAGAGCTCCGATGCAATCACAAGCTCCGGATGCTCCTTGCATGCAAACAGCAGGTTTGTTCCCATCGGGACTTCTCCGTCCTGCCATTTCGTCATCTCCGGAATCTGATTACCCGGCGTAAAATGACGACGCTCATAGAACTCTGAGTAGTTTGGCAGGTTGATCTTCGGAACGACACCGAGAAGTCTGCCATCGCAGATTGCTCCGGCTACGTTGTAGAGCTTTCCCCGATGCATCCACGGAAGTCCCACAAAAACAATCATGTTGAGTCCCTTTGTATAGAAAACAATCTTTCCAAGTTCTCCTCTTGCACCCTCAATCAGCGCATCCTGCAAAAACAGATCTCCGCAGGTATATCCCGTTAAACAAAGTTCCGGAAAGACCATGAGTCCAACACCCTGACTGTGTCCCTCCGAAATCAATTTACAAATTTCTTCCCGGTTATAGACCGGATCTGCCACCCGAATTTTCGGAGTGACAGCTGATACACGGAAAAAACCGTCCTTCATATTTTTTTCCTCCTATATATAAGGGACAATCCCTCTTATGAACTCGATATAGTGAGTCGATTATAGCATACTTTCCCGCTTTCTGGTTTACTTTTTGAGAATTATTTTGTACAATAAGGGTAATCTTGCATTGCTATTCAGAGATTTTCGCATTTTCTCAATAAAAAACGTGCAAAAGGAAGAGCAATCCAACAATGGGGAACTGAACTTCAAGGGAGCGAATAAAAAATGAAAATTTCCACAAAAGGGCGTTATGCCCTCCGCATGATGATTGAATTTGGATTAAATCCAGACCAGTGCACAAAGATCAGTCAGGTTGCACAGCGTCAGGGGATCTCTGATAAATACCTCGAACAGATCGTGACACTGCTTCACCGCGCCGGTTATGTGCGCAGTATCCGTGGTGCTCAGGGTGGTTATATGCTGACCAAGAAGCCGGAGGAATATACCGTCGGCATGATTCTTCGTCAGACAGAGGGAAGCCTCGCGCCGGTTGCCTGCCTCGACGACGACATCAACCAGTGCGAGAAGGCAGACCGCTGTGCGACTCTAACGGTCTGGCAACAGCTCAAGGACGCGATCGACCAGTGCGTTGACAGTGTGACGCTTGCAGATTTGATCGAGGAGCAGAAGCGCAAACCAGGATACAATCTGATGTAACAGAAAAGATCCAGAAATCAATTAAAAAGCAATCAAAAAAGGACTTTCCAAACTCATGCTGAGGTGGCAACGTAATCACCTCAATACGGGAATGGGAAGTCCTCTCTTATTATGCCTGCTCTCCTGTGATCGACATGTTCTGCATCTCGTTGTTCTGATACAGTTTCTGGAAAGAGATGTTATCCATCGCTTCCTCGGAAATGCTGACGCAGTTATCCGCAATACGGTCAATGTTGTAAAGTAAATTAGAATATGCCTTTGTCAGATCAGAGGAGCATGCATTTTTTTCTACTCGAGACAGATGCGCCTTGTTGTTCTGCTTCTGCAATTTTCGGATAATCTCTTTCTTCTCATAAACTTTTTCGACAATGTTCTTGTCTCCGTTTTCGATCGCTTCCATCGCACTCCTGAAAATCGTCTCAAGCGTATCAATTCCTGTCTCTAACTCCCGGCATGCATCCTGAGAAAAGACTCCACCCTTACTCTCGGAAAGCTGTGCGACCTCGCTGATCTCCTCACAGCGATCTGCGATTCGGTCCATGTTGTTGTTGATGTAGAGCAAACCCGAAGCCTGCTCCGACTGTTGCTGTGTCAGCGTACCGCTTGAAAACATTTTTACCATATAACTGCCGATCTGCTCCTGAAGTTTCTTTACCGCATGATGCATTTCTGTAAAATTCTGATAAGCCGTCTGAGGATCGTCCCCGATGAAAGAAAGTTTCATGCTGTCAATCATCCTGATCACGAACTCGGATACTCTTGTGATCTCCTCGGAGACCAGATACAGCGCTACGGTCGGCTGAGAAATCACACGGTTTTCGAGATATTTCGGCTCATAGGACTGAAGGCTCTGGCGATCCTGTCCCCGCACAAGGAAGGTGACAATCTTGACCATGACCGGGATCAATGGCAACCACACGAGCGTGCAGACAACATTAAACGTCGTATGCGCATTTGCAATCTGTCTAGAAATCACATCAAGCTCTGCACCCTTCGGGGAGATCAGGCGCACAAATCCTGCGAGCACCGGGATAAAGAACAAAAAGACAATACTTCCGGTGATATTAAAAATGCTGTGTGCAAGTGCCGTTCTCTTTGCGTTTTTCGACTGTCCGATCGAGGCGAGAAGTGCCGTGATCGTTGTACCGATGTTGTCTCCAAGAAGAATCGGAATCGCGCCGGTCAGACCGATCACACTCGTCACTCCATCCGGTCCGGGCTGGGACGCAAAATTCTGAAGAACCGCAATCGTCGCGGAACTGCTCTGTACAACAAGGGTCATTCCCGCACCGAGAAAGACTCCAAGCACCGGAAAATGCGAAACCTTTCCCATCATATCGACAAAAAACGGGCTTCCTGCGAGCGGTTTCATGACCTCGCCCATGATCTCAATTCCCTCAAAAAGCAGACCAAACGAAAAGATTACCATGCCAATGTTTTTGATTTTTTCTTTTTTTCCGACAAAGTTTAACAGAAATCCAATAAAAATAATCGGGTAGATATAGTTACTGATCTTAAATGCCATCAGCTGTGCAGTCATCGTCGTACCGATATTCGCACCAAAGATGACGGAGATCGCCTGTGGCAGACTCATAAGTCCGGCACTCACAAAACCAATCACCATAACTGTCGTTGCAGAACTGCTCTGAAGAACTGCGGTGACCAGAGCTCCAGCGAGCGCTCCCATAACTGCATTTCTTGTAAGGAAACTAAGGATCTTCTTCATTCCCTCTCCTGCGGCCTTCTGAAGTGCATCGCTCATGCTGTTCATTCCATACAGAAACAGTGCAAGACCACCGATCAGACCAAAAAAGATCTTTACATTCTCATTCATTTTCGCTTCTCCTTTGTGAAAATTTCCTCTTCTTCCATTTCTTCTTCACTGATGTTCATCATGTTTGTCGAGATAAATATAATTGGTCATGAAAAATCCTCGGTTAAAGCGAAGTTAAATCTATGTAAAATTTTGGTCTTTTTCTGCCTTGATTTGCTAAAATTATGTAAAAAAACGACCCATATACGAAATTCCTTAAGTGATCCTCTCGTATACAGGTCGTTTTTCCTGTTAATTTCTTATTTTATTTCGTTCATTTCTTGTCTTGTTTCTGCAACCAATTCCAGTTCTTCGATCCGTTTGTTTCGCTCAGTTCATTCCGTTTCTCAGTCGTTGTGCACCAGAATCTGCTCCGCAAGCGCAGTCTGCTCCTTCGTCGGAGTCGGCACGCCGTCGAGCGGATAGCTGATTCCGAGTTTCTGCCATTTTGCAAGACCGAGTGTGTGGTACGGAAGAACCTCAACTCTCTTTACGGTCTTGAGCTCCTTGATCAGCGCGTCAAGCTCATGCAGTCCCTGCTCATCATCGGTGATTCCCGGAACAAGGACATGGCGAATCCACATATCTTTTCCGATCTCAGACAGATATTTTGCCATCTGGACAATGTTTGCATTGTCCCAGCCAGTCAGCTCCTTGTGCTTTGCCGGGTCGATCTCCTTGAAGTCAAGCATCACGAGATCCGTGTTCTTCATCAGCTCATTGAACTTGGACAGAAACGGCTCTTCCATCGTAAACGGATTTCCTGCGGTATCTAAAACCGTGTTGACTCCATGCTGTTTTGCAATCTTAAAGAACTCATTCATAAAATCGATCTGAAGAAGAGGTTCACCACCGCTGACAGTGATTCCGCCGTCTTTTCCCCAGTAGTTCTTGTAGCGGTATGCACGCTTGAAGAGATCCTGAGGTGTCCACTCCTCACCGCCCTCAAGTGCCCAGGTCTCCGGATTATGGCAGTACTTACATCTCATCCGGCATCCCTGCACAAAGATAACGAAACGCACGCCCGGTCCGTCCACAAGACCGAAGGTTTCAAGGGAATTGATATGTCCCACGACTTTCTCCATTTTCTGCATCATTTCTGTGTTGCTCATGTGTCTATTCCTCCAAAAAATCCATCATTCAAAATTCACTGAATAGTTGCGTTTATTTCTATTATATATACATTTCACTATATATACACCTCATATATATACAAATCGTGCCTATATTTTATATCTTTATACAATTTATATTTATACATTTTTTATGTATATATTGTATATTATCGTATATATATTGAAATGTATACATTATGCATGCATCGTACCTACATGCATCGACTTCAACACGATTCCCGCTTTTCTTCACATCCAGATGCAGGAAGAAAAACGCTTCCTTTAGAAACAAAACGCCGGTTTCCGGCGGGAAAACTCCCGCCGGAAGCCGGCGCCTGTAAAGGCCGGACGGTCATTCCGTTCCGAATCCAAGTAAAAATTACATCGTAGCGTGGCAGGTTCTGGAGATAACATCCATCTGCTGCTCTCTGGTCAGGTCGATGAACTTTACAGCGTAACCAGATACACGGATGGTGAAGTTTGCGTACTCCTCCTTCTCCGGATGCTCCATAGCATCGATCAGCTTCTCAGTACCGAATACGTTTACGTTCAGGTGATGAGCGCCCTGATCGAAGTATCCATCCATAACCTGTACCAGGTTGTCGATACGCTCCTGCTCGCTGTGACCAAGTGCGTCCGGGTTGATGGTCTGGGTGTTGGAGATACCATCCAGTGCCCACTCGTACGGCAGCTTAGCAACGGAGTTCAGGGAAGCCAGCAGACCGCTCTGCTCTGCGCCGTAGGACGGGTTAGCACCCGGGGATAACGGCTCGCCTGCTCTTCTTCCGTCTGGCATGTTACCGGTTGCCTTACCATATACAACGTTAGAAGTAATGGTCAGGATAGAGGTAGTAGCCTCGGAATCACGATAGGTGTGACGCTTCTTCAGCTTCTCTAAGAAGGTCTTTAACAGCCATACAGCAATGTCATCTGCACGGTCATCATCGTTACCGTAACGCGGGAAGTCGCCCTCGGTCTCGAAGTCCATGATCATGCCTTCCTCATCACGGATAGCCTTAACCTTAGCGTACTTGATTGCGCTCAGGGAGTCTACTACATGAGAGAATCCAGCGATACCAGTTGCGAAGGTTCTGCGTACATCGGTATCGATCAGAGCCATCTCAGCTGCCTCGTAGTAGTACTTGTCATGCATGTACTGGATCAGGTTCAGGGTATTTACATACAGACCTGCCAGCCAATCCATCATAACGTCGTACTTCTTGATAACCTCATCGTAATCAAGATACTCGGAGGTGATCGGTCTTAACTCCGGACCAACCTGCTCTCTGCTCTTCATGTCGCGTCCGCCGTTCATAGCGTACAGCAGGCACTTAGCCAGGTTTGCACGTGCGCCGAAGAACTGCATCTCTTTACCAGTCTGAGTAGCAGATACGCAGCAGCAGATGGAGTAATCATCGCCCCATACCGGCTTCATAACGTCATCGTTCTCGTACTGAACAGAGCTGCTCTTGATGGAGATATCTGCTGCATACTTCTTGAAGTTGGTCGGGAGCTTGGAGGAGTACAGAACAGTCATGTTCGGCTCCGGGCTCGGTCCCATGTTCTCTAAGGTGTGCAGGAAACGGAAATCGTTCTTGGTTACCATGGAACGACCGTCTACGCCGATACCACCAACTTCCAGGGTTGCCCATACCGGGTCTCCGGAGAACAGCTGGTTGTAGGACGGGATTCTTGCGAACTTAACCATACGGAACTTCATTACCAGATGGTCGATCAGCTCCTGAGCCTGCTCCTCGGTAAGGGTACCGTTCTCAAGATCTCTCTCGATATAGATATCAAGGAAGGTAGAGATACGACCAACGCTCATTGCAGCACCGTTCTGGGTCTTAACTGCTGCAAGGTATCCAAAGTACAGCCACTGAACTGCTTCCTTTGCGTTCTTAGCCGGCTGAGAAATGTCATAGCCGTAGGACTGAGCCATAACCTTCATCTCTTTCAGAGCCTTGATCTGCATGGACAGCTCTTCTCTCTGACGAATTACATCATCAACCATGGTGCCATCTCCGCAGTTAGCGAAGTCGTTCTGCTTCTCCTGGATCAGGAAATCGATACCGTACAGAGCAACACGACGGTAGTCGCCTACGATACGTCCACGACCATAGGTATCCGGAAGTCCGGTAATGATCTTGTTGTGACGAGCTTTCTTCATCTCTGGAGTGTAAGCATCAAATACGCCCTGGTTATGAGTGCGGGTGTACTCGGTGAAGATCTTGTGCAGTTCCGGATCCGGCTCGTAACCGTAGTTCTGGCAAGCCTGCTCAGCCATCTTGATACCGCCGTACGGCATGAATGCTCTCTTTAACGGCTTATCGGTCTGAAGACCAACAACCTGCTCAAGGTCCTTATCAGCCTCGCTGATGTAACCCGGATTATGGGAGGTGATACCGGAAACGATGTGAGTATCCATATCCAGAACGCCACCCTTAGCACGCTCCTCTTTCTGCAGTCCCTGAAGAATTCCCCACAGCTTGTCGGTAGCCTGGGTCGGGCCAGCCAGGAATTTCTCATCACCATCATACGGCTTGTAGTTAGCCTGAATGAAGTCTCTTACATTAACTTCCTCTTTCCAGAGACGGCCGTTAAAGCCTTCCCACTGATCAACGTGCATCATAAATGCAGTCCTCCTTTAAAAATGTTTAAAAATTCATTGGGTCATTAAGTTATCGTTATTTTGTTCACATTTGACAATCAGTATCATAACATAAATTTTTGAAAACACAAGCGCCTTATTCATAATTTTTCTCATGTTTGTTAGAAAGTACACAACCCTTGTATTTATTAGGATACATGTCCGAATTTTCTATCAAAAAGTGATAATTTCCCGTCTTTTCGAGCATTCTCGAACTGGATTCAGACGGACTTTTATGCTAAAATGGATACAACTTGTTACATTAAAGGAGGATTTTTCTATGGCACTTCACGTTATGGATGAAGCAAACCGCTGTCTGGGATGTAAAGTCCCCCAGTGTCGGAAAGGATGTCCGATTTCCACCCCGATTCCGGATGTCATCCGCTTACTCAAAGATAATAAACTTGACGAAGCCGGCAGAATTCTTTTTGAGAACAACCCGCTGACAACGGTTTGCAGTCTCGTCTGCAACCACGAAAATCAGTGTGAGGGACACTGTGTTCTCGGACGAAAAGGCGCACCGGTTCATTTCTCCACAATTGAAAGCTATATTTCGAGTACCTATGCATCAAAGATGACAGCCGGTCCGAGCCCATCAAACGGAATCAAAGCTGCAATCATCGGTTCCGGTCCTGCGGGTCTGACAATCGCAGTCATCCTCTCCCGCTACGGCTACGATGTCACAATCTTTGAGGGCAAGGACAAGATCGGCGGTGTCCTCCGCTACGGTATCCCGGAATTCCGTCTGCCAAAGACTGTCCTCGAAGATTTTAAGTACCGTCACATTGATCTCAAAGGCATTAAATTCCGCCCGAATACCCACATCGGCGGTGCAATCGGCATCGATGACCTCTTTCGCGACGGTTACAAGGCAATCTTCGTCGGCACCGGCGTCTGGAAGCCGAATGCCCTACACATCAAGGGCGAAACCTTCGGAAATGTCCACTTCGGTATCAACTACTTAAATAATCCGGACAGCTACCGCCTCGGTGAGCGCGTGATTGTCATCGGTGCCGGAAATGCCGCAATGGATGTCGCAAGAACCGCCCTCCGAAAAGGAGTCCGCGAGCTGACCTGTTTCTCTATCACAAAAGAGGTCGCGGCGAGCAAGCACGAGTTCAGCTACGCCCAGCTTGAGGGTGTCCAGTTTGAATTCAACAAGAAGCCGGTTGAGATCAAGGACAACGGCGTGATCTTTGAGGACATCGAGGAAGCTGAGGACGGCACACTGACCATCATTCCAGGAAGCGAAACCTTCTACCCGGCAGACAGTGTGATCATCTCAATCAGCCAGGGACCGCAGAACCGAATCGTCACCACAACGACCGGACTTGACGCAGACCGCCGTGGTCTTCTCGTCGCAGACGACACCGGTCACACGACCCGCCCGGGAATCTTCGCCTCCGGCGATGTCGTAAATGGCGCACGAACCGTTGTCGAGGCAGTCGCCCACTCGAAGGTTGTCGCAGAGTCCATGCACCGCTACATGCAAAACCTCGTTCACGGCGAGACACCGAAAGAAGCCTTTGCCGACAGCGAGGGGAACAAGCAGGAAACAACACCGACAAATGCAAACTAGCACAAACCGGTAACCACTATCGGCGAACCGGCGACAACGCATCACAGATAATGAATCATAGCTAACGGATTATCGCTAACGAATCACGGATAAACAAAATACGCAATTTCCTGTGATGCAAAAGAAAAAAATATGATACAAAAAAAGAGCGCTGGAAAAAAATGAGTTTGTCTTCTCACTTCATTCTTCCCATCGCTCTTTCTTTTATGCGTAATTAACTCACATGATCCTGTTTCTGTATTTTACAACTTATCGCTTGATTTTTGTGCTTCTACTGTGGCTTTGCCTGATTAAGCAGTTCCCTCACAAAGTCCGGAACCTGATCTTTCGGGAACTGTACATCATACTCGAGAGTCTCTCCATCTTCTGCGATCGTGACGGTCACGTTGAGATCTGAACTCTGATAGAAACGATTATAATAGAGCATTCTCGGCTCTGTCATCACGTTCCGAAGTTCGTCGATCTGCTCTGGATCTGTGATTGTGATCGTCCGGTACTTATCTCCTCTGTAATCGTAAATCTGCACGGAACGGATGTCTGCCTGTGCATATTTCAAGTCAATCTCGATTCCCTGTGCCTTCAACAGTGCAATCGTCTTTGTGAAGGACGGATAAACCGGATAGTAATTCATATCTGTGAATGAATTATAGTTCCAGTAGCGGGAAGGATTCGTTTCCTGCTCGCGGTTTTTGCGCTCCTGCCACTCCAAACTCTCTCTCTCCGGCGCTGTCACGAAACGGACCAGACCAATCGGAGCTTCTTTCTTGAGACGCTCAAGTGTCATAGTGGAGAAGTCATCCTGATAAGCCTCAAGAAGTTCTTTTTTCTGTGTATCTGTCAGATCGGTAAGTTTTGTCTCCTTCGTTCTGTCCCTGCGGAAATAAATCGAATCCACGTTTTCTGCACTCTGCGCGAGAAGCGGGAAGTTCGCTTTCTGAAATTCCTCGTCTGCAAACAGGCGATTGACTGCCTCGGAGACCGAATCCAAATCAATGTAATACTGACGATATACCTTGCGTCCGCTCTTTAGCTCATAGGAAATCATCACCTGATAGATCGACTTTGTCTCGTCCTCATCAAAGTAATCGATCGCCTTTGCCTGATAAATCGGATTTACCGACGAGAAATCTCTTGATGTCTGCTCCACACCGGCAGTCGCAAGTGCCAAAATGTTTTCCACATCTGTGCTGTGCATCCGACTGAAAACTGCCTTTGACGTATTCTCAGCGTCAAAATCCCAGGTTCCATCCTCCTTCTGCTCAAGCATTCCGTAATCCACCCATCCGTTGAGATCCCTCATCCAGACAGCACCGGATTTCACCTTACCTGCCGACGGGAGATAGCGGTCATATCCAAATGTATCATAGCGGAACACAAAGAGCACTGCCACTGTCGCGAGAAGGTAGGCAACCATCTGTCCGCGGTTTTTAAAGAGCTGGCGGAAGTCAAAGTGGTAAATAATCTCGATCACACAGTGGGCGAGAACGACTCCGCAGATAACTCCAAACACTGCCCATCCGGTTGATTTCCGAAATTCCCAGAACATCAATGCCAGACTGAGACCGGAGAGAATCGCGATCGGAATCCGAATGATCGGACCGCTCACCGAAAATGCCATCGCCTTTCCGCTTGCCTCTGACGGACGTTTGCGGTAAAGCCAGAGACTGAATCCTGTCAGCAGAGCGGATACCACCCACGCCATTGCAACCCCACCTGCAATCGCATGTTCCGTCTGATACTTTTCAATCTGCATCAGGTATTCCATAATCGGAGAAATTCTTCGACTCATCTCGAATGCCTGCTCTCCCATGTCATACGCATACGTCTGGAAAAAAGTGGAAAAATATCCCTGAAGGATCGTCGATGCAAGCGGAATGAAACCCGCCAGAATCATGCATCCAAGAATTCCGACAATGAGATTTCCGGTCAGCATTGCCGATGTAATCACGGTCGTGTAGATCAACATAAAGTACGTCATATGAAGTCCAAACGCGGTCACTGCGACCGGGATAATCACCGAAGACTCCACTCCGTTTCCGATTGCAAGGACAACTCCAAGTGCAAGGGAAATCGCATACGGAAGTGCCAGAATCACGATTCCGTCCACGAAATTTACTGCAAAAAACATTTCCCGGCGCACCGGAAGGCTGTGATAAAAGTCCACCTTACTGCGCGAATTCAGGTACGAAAAACCGCTGAGTCCGCAGACAAGTCCGGCTACTGCCATCACGAGAACCATCATGCCGTTCTCAAAAGACAGCCAGGTCTGGATCTGATCTCGATACCACAAAAGTCCCTGCTCATAGATCGGATAATCCTGAATCTCCCCTGCAAGAAAGGCCACGGTTACCGGATACAGGAAAAAGAATCCGATTCCGATCAGGGCAAGCGCCCAGATTCGACTTCTCAAATCTTCTTTCATCAGCTTAAAAAATAAGTTTTTTGACGTCATAACCGACTACCTCCGTTTCACTGATAAAGATTTCCTCAAGGGAAAGTGGAATGGTCTCATAGAAAATCGGATCTGCCTTCTGCATTGCAAACTCCACATGACTCAAATCCCCTCTCACGGTCAGAGTCATCAGTTTTCCTCTCTGCTCTGTCTTGAGAATCTCAAGTCCAAAGCTTTGAAGATCTGCGGGCTTCATGCCCTCGCGGAGCACGCACTGTACTTTGTGGATATTCATCTTCATCTCATCGAGATCCTTGCTTAAAAGAATTCCGCCTTTATGTAAGAGCCCCACATGATCGCAGATGTCCTCAAGCTCACGCAGGTTGTGGGAAGCAATGATCGGTGTCAGATTTCTCTCCTCCATATCACTTGCAAAAATACTCTTGACCGCCTGACGCATCACGGGATCAAGTCCGTCAAATGTCTCATCACAGAACAGATACTCGGTTCCGGCGCAGACTCCGCAGATCACGGAAACCTGCTTTTTCATTCCCTTTGAGAATGTATTGATCTTTCGCTTCTCATTCAATCCAAAACTTTTCATCAGCGAATGAAAACGGGCTTCGTCAAAATTCGGATACACAATCCGATAATACCGCATCATGTCCAGTGGAGTCGCATTTGCAAAGAAATGCTGGTCATCGGAAATATAAAAGAATTTTCTCTTTGCCTCTTCATTCTCAAACACATTCATCCCGTCGATTGTGATGATTCCCTCATCAGGTCTCAGCACTCCTGCTGCCATTCGGATAAAGGTACTCTTTCCTGCGCCATTCGTTCCGATCAGACCAAAAACACTGCCTTCCCTGATTGTCGCATTGATATGGTCAACTGCCGTAATACCGTCAAATCTTTTTGTGAGATTTACCGCTTCAATCATACGCTTTCTGCCTCCCCCTTCTGATTTTCTTTTTCAGAATTTTCCGAGTTTTCCAAACTCTCCGAAATTTCTGAAGCTTCTGAATGATCTCTTGCATAGCAATCATAGACTTCACCGGCTGTCTTAAGAAATTCTTCCCGGCTGATTCCGATCTTTCTTGCCTCCTGTGCGAGTCCCTCCATCTTTCTTGCAAGTTCCCGCTCTCTGGCATTGCGGAGCTTTCGGATACTCCCGACGAAACTCCCCCGCCCTTTCACGGTGTAAATGAATCCGTTTCGCTCCAGCTCCCCGTAGGCTCGCTGTATTGTGTTCGGATTGATCGAGAGTTCCATCGCCAGACTCCTGACTGAGGGCATCTGGCTGTCCTCCTCGAGCACCCCTAAGAGCATCAGCTCCTGCAATTTTTCTGCAACCTGCTCATATATCGGACGGCTGTCTTTATAGTCCAGCAAAATCATCCGCCTCACTCCTTTCGGTTCTCTGTTTTGATTTTGCTTCTAAATTTGAGTTTGCTTTTCCTGTTTTGGGTGGTTCTTCCCGTGTATTATAGTGTACTATGCTTCTTAATACACTTATATCACATTAAGCATGAAATAGCAAGTGACAGATTTCTTACGTTTTTATGACGCTGAGTCTTACCGTTTCTCATGATCCTAATCTCACAATCTCCATCGACTTGTGTGAACACATCAATTCCTGCGCTTCTCATTGACACTGACTTTTTGGAATGATATGATGAATCCGATTGTAATCTGATTATTTTTGTAGGATTTAAAAAAGAAACTAAAAACTCACTTGATGAATAATCCAGTGCCAGACCAGACGTAAATGAACATACGAAGCGGACACTGAGAAAGAGAAAGAGGAAGGATTCACTATGCTTAATCAATTTTCAAGAACCGAACTCCTGTTGGGAAAAGACAATATGGAACGCCTGAAAAATGCCCGCGTTGCCGTATTTGGAATCGGCGGAGTTGGCGGATACACCGTTGAGGCACTCGCCCGCACCGGTGTCGGCACCCTGATCCTGATCGACGATGACAAGGTTTGCTTAACGAACATCAACCGGCAGATTCTTGCAACGAGAAAGACCGTCGGCAGACAGAAAATCGAAGTTGCCAAAGAGAGAATTCTTGAGATCAATCCAGATGCACAGATTATCACCCACCAGACCTTCTACACCCCGGAGACTGCCGACCAGTTTGATTTCACGCAGTACGATTATGTAGTTGACGCGATCGATACCGTAACCGGAAAGATCCAGCTCGTGTGTCAGGCACAGCAGGCAGGCACGCCGATCATCAGCTGTATGGGAGCAGGAAACAAGATGGACCCGACCGCATTTAAGGTTGCCGACATCTACAAGACTTCTGTCTGCCCGCTCGCACGCGTCATGCGCCGTGAGCTGAAAAAGCGCGGAATCAAGAAACTCAAGGTTGTCTACTCTGAGGAGAAAGCACTGACCCCGATCGACGACATGGCAATCAGCTGTCGTTCCAACTGCATCTGCCCACCGGGAACCGTCCGCAAGTGTACTGCCCGCCGTCAGGTTCCGGGAAGCAATGCGTTTGTTCCGTCCGTGGCCGGTTTGATCATTGCCGGAGAAGTCATCAAGGATCTGACAAACCCGGCTGAGTGGGCTCAGTCAAAGTAAGACGATCTCGGAATCTCTAAGAAACCAAATACAAAGTAAAAAAGAATGTGCCCTGGCACATTCTCGCGCCGAGGCGCGGTTGCCTCGGCAACCATCTTCCCCTGCGCCGAGTGCGCATCCTCGCGGAGCGTTTTTGTATGATAGGACGCAATTTCCTATCATACAAAAAAATTCGTAATGGCTTTCCGTTCCCACGGTAAGGGGATACCATGGATACGGAAAGCCATTACGAATTTTTGTTCTTTTATTTTTTCTGAACTCTGATTCTTTGTCCTTTTACTTCTTCTCGTCGTACCAGTCTAAGAACCGATGCGTCTGACCATCTTTCTTATATGCGATAACCGTATTCAGGTTGACATTCTCCACACTCTTGAAAATATTGCTCTCAATGAATGGGTTGATCTTCTTCAAATCACGGATCAGATTCTTGATCTCCATGCGCTTTGACACCGTGCGTCCGTTCGGATCGCAGGTCGTACAGGTGTCCGTGAAGTGGCATGCACACTGGATAAAACGCAGATCATTGTAATCGCGCCAACGCTTGATGTCATCCTCACGAATCAGATAGAGCGGGCGGATCAGCTCCATTCCTTCAAAGTTTGTGCTGTGCAGTTTCGGCATCATCGTCTGTACCTGACCGCCATACATCATTCCCATCAGAATCGTCTCGATTACATCGTCATAGTGGTGACCGAGCGCAATCTTGTTGCATCCGAGTTCCTGTGCCTTGTGGTAGAGATAGCCACGGCGCATGCGGGCGCACAGATAGCACGGGGATTTTTCGACGCTGTACACCGCATCAAAGATCTCCGTCTCAAAAATCGTCACCGGAATTCCCATGAGTTCCGCATTGTGTTCAATGACCTTGCGGTTTGCTTCACTGTATCCCGGGTCCATCACAAGAAAGACAAGCTCAAACGGGAACTTGTTGTGACGGCGCAGTTCCTGAAATAGCTTTGCCATCAGCATCGAATCTTTTCCGCCGGAGATACAGACTGCGATCTTGTCGCCCTCTTTCACAAGTTCATACTCATTGATCGCCTTGGCAAAACGGCTGAACAGCTCCTTGTGGAAACGCTTGCGAATACTCTTTTCTATGTTCGCACGGCGCTCCTCGATGTCATCCTCCTGTGCCATCTGCTTCAAAATCCAGCCGGAATATCCATCATCGAGACTGTACGCATCATAGCCAAGTTCATCAAGTTCATCCGCGAGATCTACGCTGATTACACCGCGAATGCAGTAAAGAATAATCTTTTTCTCCTTATCGAGGCGTTCCGGATGAAGGCGAATCTCCTCCATATCCATGTGAATCGCTCCCGGAATAAATCCGTGCTGGTACGCATCCTCATCGCGAATGTCGATCAGCTGATAGCATCCCTTCTCCAATTTGTTTAATTCTTCAATCGATAAAACCATTTCATCCTCTTTCTTATCTATCAAATGTGTCGAACACACTCTGTTACCAAATTTTTATGAAATAAAAAATACAGGAAGTCTGCGAAAATGCAGACTTCCTGTATTGTAAACCAAACCATTTCCTTTTGTCAATAAGCACTCCGACTTCCCGCCTGCTTACTCAAAAATGAGACAAATTCGAGGTGGCGATCCATGATCTCCCCGATCTTTCCGATCACCTTTCCCATCGTGAACGCCGCAAGCACGGTTCCGATTCCGAGTCCATCGATATGACCGAGAACCGCAAACGTCAGAATCGCTGTGACTGCCAGACAGCACACATCAAATGTCACTTTCACGCGAGAATACGGGATCTTTGTGATCGCAGAAACCTCGCGTGGGAACAGATCCGTCGGCACGATCGGCATCTTACATCTGTTTGAGAGCGCGATACCGACACAGAGCGTCAGATAACTGATTACAAAGTAGGCAATTCTCAGCATCATCGTCTGCGGAAGCAGATCCACCCACGATTTATGTACATCGACAAAGATACCAAAAAAGAATCCCACAACAAAACTGAACAGATACTGCGGAACAAATTTCTTCCGCATAATCAGCAGACTCAGAACCAGAATTCCCTGAAAGATGTACGTCCACATTCCAAGCGTGAAGACCGGAAGCACTTTTGCAAACGCATACGGCACACTCGAAATCGCGGAAATTCCAGAGCCGGAGTGAAGCATCAGAACAACGCCAAAGCTGTTAATCAGCACAATGACAAGAAGTGCGAACTCCCCGCGCAGTACAAGTTTTCCCTGATGATTTTGATGATTCTGTTCTGCTTTTAAACTTGATTCCATTTTTCTTTATCCTTCTTTCTGTCTCTTCCCCCCGGAAAAGAAAGCATGTTGCAGGATTCTTTTTCTCAATACAATGATTTGCTCATTCGTCCATTACGACTCTTTTGACCCATTTTCTTTCAACGATTCAACAATTCACCTGATCTAATTTGATCGTTTAATCCTAATTCCTAACGATTGATCGTTTTTACCTTTACGAAACAAATAATACTACTTGATTGTAATGCGGCCCTGTCCCAACGGATTTGCATACTCTGCTCCGACATTTCCGTCAAGATATGTGTTGATGTAATCAGAAAGCGCATCGACATCGACCATAACTTCATCTTTGAGGATCTTCGCGCCTGCAAACATCGTCATACCATCTCCCGCAGACTTGAGCATGTAGTTGTGCGAGGAAACCGTGTACGTCCGATTCAGATCAAGCGGTTCGCCGTTTACCATCACATCGGTAACGCGGTAAGCTCCGGAAACTCCGAGGAAATTGCCCTTTTCATCCAGTTTTACGCTGGTCGGAATCGAGGTGTCGATCGTGTACGTCACACCGGATACCTGAAGAAAACCACCACTCTCCTCCGGAGCATTCTTCGATGCCATCTCGAGAGCGTCCTTGAGTTGCTGTCCAGTGATCTCAATGAGACACATCATATTTCCATACGGGAAGACCGCAAGCGTATCCTCGTAAGTGATGTTTCCAGTTGCGATCGAACTGCGGATTCCACCTCCATTGCTCAGACCGATGTCTGCGCCAAGCTCATAGCGGTAAGCATCTGCGGTCAGATCTCCAAGGTTTGTCTCCGCATTGCGGACTGCGCGCGCGCCGGTCTCCGGATTCTTGTCCGTCAGATCGACATCTGTGTGACCAAGCACGGTCTTCAAGCTCTCCTGATAGATTGCCTGAATCGACTTGATGTAAGCATCCGTCTGCGCATCCACAGCTTTGCCAGCCTCATTCACGATGGCACTGCCCGGAATCGTCAGCGCCATACCCGGGTGAATCAGGTTCTTGTTGCGGATCTTGTCGCGGTTTGCGTTGTATATTTCTCTCCAACGAGAAGTCGAGCCGAGCTGTGTCTTTGCAATCTTGCTCAGATTGTCGCCCGCCTTGACGGTATAGACAGAAGCAGTATCCTGTGCCAAAACTTCATCGACAAGCTCAGTTGTGATCGTGCCGTCTGCCTTGATCGTCAGCTTTCCGATATCCTTGAGCTTTGTGCCCGTCTGGGTCAGTGGAATCTGCTTGCCATCCTTATTGGCAACAGTCTTATTCGGAACTGTCTCATGAGAGTGACCATCAATCACCGCATCAATTCCACTCGTGTGCGCGATTACCTGATCAGAAGTCCAACGCTCCGTCGTTCCCTCCTCTCCGAGATGACCGACGAGAATGACGTAGTCTGCACCGGCATTTTTCGCCTCGTCAACCGAAGTCTGAATCTTTGCATACAGGCTTTCTCCGCTCTCATCCTCACAGAATCCGTAGATGTATGTTCCACTCTCATTCTGGAAGTAAGATGGTGTGGACTTTGTGAAGCTCTCCGGTGTACTTGCCCCCACAAGTGCCACCTTCACTGCCCCGAACGTAAACATCTTATACGGAGCAAATACCGGCTTTCCGGTTCTCAAATCCATGAAGTTACTCGAGTAATATCCGCAGTCCAGCTTTTTTGCAAGCTCGAGAAAACGGTTCATTCCGTAATCGAACTCATGGTTTCCGGGAATTGCAAAATCATACCCGACCTGATTCATGATGTCGATCAGATAACTGCCTTCCGACAGCGTGCCGATCGGCGCTCCCTGAATCGCATCTCCGGCATCCGCCAGAATCACATACGGAGTCTGCGTCTGCATCTGTTTCTTGTAGAGAGCAAGACCTGCGTAACCGATGTTGTCATCCACACCACAGTGGACATCGTTCGTGTACAGAACAACGATGTCCTTGTCCCCTGCAAATGCAGAAAACGTCATGCCGGTCGTCAGACTCAGCACCATCGCCAGACTCAAGATCCAGCTGAGCAGTTTTTGGAAACATTTCTTTGCCATACCTCATCCTCCTCTTTTCTCAGAGCGAGTCCGAGTCCCTCGGACCAGCTCCAAAATCGTTTATCAGTGACCTTGGTAACCCTGAATTTCAAGGTATTCCCATAGCATCTCTGGAATATTCCTCGAAATTGTCATGATGATGAGTTGATTATAGCAAATTTTTCTGAATCTTAAAAGCAATTCCCCAAAATACGCAAAAGAATGTGAAAGAAAAAACAATCTTTTTTTATTAAAACAAAAAGCAGAAGAGAAATCTCCGATCAATTTAATCTGAGATTTCTCCCCTGCCAACTTACGTTTACATTTTGTTTTTCTTATTCTTATTCCTCAGTCTCTTCCGGCTTCTCGATCTCGATGCCAAGCTCCTTAAGCTGTTTCGGATCTACTGGGGTCGGAGCCTCGGTCATCATACAGGATGCATCCTTTACCTTCGGGAATGCGATCACTTCACGGATGCTGTCGCAACCGCCCATCAGCATAGCTACACGGTCAAGACCGTAAGCCAGACCAGCGTGAGGCGGAACTCCGTACTTAAATGCTTCAAGCAGGAAACCGAACTGATCCTGCGCACGCTCCGGTGTGAAGCCAAGAACCTCGAACATCTTGGACTGGATGTCGCTCTGGTGAATTCTGACAGAACCACCGCCAAGCTCGGTACCGTTCAGAACGATATCGTAAGCCTTTGCGCGAACTGCGCCCGGGTTTGTGTCGATCATCGGCCAGTCTTCCTCCATCGGCATTGTGAATGGATGGTGCATAGCCACATAACGGTTCTCCTCCTCGGAGTACTCGAGTAACGGGAACTCGGTTACCCACAGGAACTTGAAATCGTCTTTCTTTAAGAGATCCTTCTGTCTTGCGATCTCAAGACGCAGAGCGCCAAGAACATCCCATACAACCTTGTTCTTGTCTGCTGCGAACAGAAGCAGGTCGCCCGGCTTTCCGTCCATTGCCTTTACAAGAGCATCCATCTGCTCCTCGGTCATGAACTTTGCGAACGAAGACTTTAAGGAACCATCCTCGTGGATTGCGATATATGCCAGACCCTTTGCGCCGTAGCCCTTTGCAAACTCTACGAGTGCATCGATCTTCTTTCTCGGCATTCCGCCCTCGCCCTCAGCGTTGATACCGCGAACAGAACCACCGTTCTCAAGAGCGTTCTTAAATACAACGAAGTCACAGTCCTTTACAACCTCAGATACGTTCTTTAACTCCATGCCGAAACGAAGATCCGGCTTATCGGAACCAAAGCGATCCATAGCCTCCTGCCAGGTCATACGCTGAATCGGAAGCGGAATCTCTACGTTTAACAGCTCCTTGAACAGCTTGTGAAGCAGGCGCTCATTGACATCGAGAACATCCTCAACATCGACGAAGGAAAGCTCCATATCGATCTGGGTGAACTCCGGCTGACGGTCTGCACGAAGATCCTCATCACGATAGCAACGTGCTAACTGGAAATAACGGTCATATCCGGAGCACATCAGCAACTGCTTGAACAGCTGTGGGGACTGCGGAAGTGCGTAGAAGGAACCCGGATGAACACGGCTCGGTACAAGGTAATCTCTTGCGCCCTCCGGAGTGCTCTTGATCAGGGTCGGGGTCTCGATCTCAAGAAATCCCTCTTCTGCAAGGAACTGTCTCGTCAGGATTGCGATCTTGCTGCGCAGGATCAGATTTCTCTGGATATCCGGGCGACGCAGGTCCAGATAACGATATTTCAGACGAAGCTCCTCTTTCGTCTTGGAGTTCTCCTCAATCGGGAAAGGCGGGGTCTCAGACTCAGAGAGAATTCTCAAGCTCTCTGCGCGAACCTCGATTGCACCGGTTGCCAGATTCTCATTCACACCGCCGGAACGAGCCTCAACACGTCCGGTTACTGCAATTACGAACTCACTTCTGAGCTTCTCTGCCTTTGCAAAGCTCTCTGCTCCGCAGTCGCTCTCCTCAAAAATAATCTGCAAAATACCAGAACGGTCACGTAAATCTACGAAAATGATACCGCCCTTGTTTCTGCTCTTCTGTACCCAACCCATGACAGTCACATTCTGACCGACATTGGCAAGGCTAAGCTCTCCGCATCGATGGGATCTTTTCAGTCCCTGCATTGACTCTGCCATCTCAAAATCTCCTTTTATCTTCAGGCGAAATTGCTTTTGCCTGTTAATCACTTTTTCTTTCGACTATGTCTTACCCCTGTTACGGGTAAAATTTTTATTTCATTTTCATAGTCTATTGGTGCTGACAAACGAAATCCTACAATCCTACTTCAGTGCCTCGCGGTAAAACTCAACGAACTCGGTGTAGCCTTCCTTGTTCAGCTGTTCCTTCTGGAACTTCTTGTTCTTGTTCATCTGAGAAACAAGAACCTGAACACCGGCACTGCGCTCTTTCATAGCCTGCTTCATGATCTCGGAAAGACGCTTTGCATCCATTCCCTTCTCAATCAGATAAGCCTTGCGCTCTGCCTGATTCTCCACCTTACCGCCCTGATCCATCAGGATCGTAACGATTCTCTCAAAACCGATGGAAAATCCACATGCCGGGGTGTCCTGACCAGTGAACTTGCCGATCATTTTGTCGTAACGACCGCCACCTGCAACGGAACCGCCAAATCCCTCCATCGAAACTTCGAAGATCGTTCCGGTGTAGTAGGACATTCCACGCACGAGAGTCGGGTCAAATGCGAGCTTGAACTCGGTCTCTGCGACATCGGTAACGGTATCCATGATATTTGCAAGGTTCTCAGAAACGCTCTCCGGCATCACATCTGCGAGAATCTTTCCGAGAGCGCGCACACCCTCTGCATTGTCAGTCACCTGACCGAGCAGGTCTGCGTACTTCTCAACAGCATCCTGTGCATAGCCATTCTCAAGCAGTTCTGCCTTTACGCCGTCCATGCCGATCTTATCCATCTTATCAAGCGTGATGAAAACCTGATCGAGGCTGTCCTCTGCAAATCCGCAGTGGAGTGCCATTCCCTTTAAGATACCGCGGTCGTTGATACGAACCGTAAATGCGTTGTCCGGGCAGATTCTTCCGAGAGCTGTCGTCGTAGCCAGAATCAGCTCGATCTCTGCCATGCTCGACGGGTCGCCGAGAATGTCGATGTCACACTGGGTAAACTGACGGAAACGTCCCTTCTGCGGGCGGTCAGCTCTCCAAACACTTCCCATCTGAAGCGCCTTGAACGGTGCCGGGAGCTGGGATGCGTTGTTGGAATAATAGCGGGAAAGCGGAAGTGTCAGATCGTAACGCAGACCGCTGTCGGTCAGATCGTTCTCGGTCTCTGCGGTCTCAAGATTCAGCTTCTCACCGCGCTTTAAAATCTTGAAGATCAGCTTCTCATTGTCTCCGCCCTGCTTGCTCGTCAGGTTCTCGATATGCTCCACGCACGGAGTCTCAATCTGCGTAAATCCAAATCCCTGGTAGGTCTGACGGATCTGCTCCATCACAAAATTTCTGACCTGCATCTCCGCAGGCAGAATATCTCTCATGCCGGTAACCGGCTTCTTTTTCAGTGCCATGCTTCTTCTCCATCTTCTTATCGCCGAAATATCCATCTCCATCAGGATTCACATTTTTGTTTTTCCCTTTCATCGGAGGACTTGATCTGCCCGTGAATCCTAATATTTTCATGTACATCCTGGCGGTTGTCAATTACACATTCGCCTTACGATTATACTATTCCCTCCCACAAAATGCAATCCTGACCTTGCGTTTCCTCTCCATTTTTTCCAAAAAATCCTGTTTTCTTGAATACATTTATTGTATCTACTTCAGAATTTATTCCCAAATATTAATCCCAAATATCCTAGTATTATTGCTTTAATATTTATATTCTTCTGCTCCCCATCTACCCAAAAATCTCCCGAAGACCGGCGAGCACACCCTCCTCATCATTTTTGCAGGTCACAAACTTTGCGGATTTTCTGACCTCCTCCGGGGCATTTCCCATCGCATAGCCAAATTTTGCAGTCGCGATCATTCCCATATCGCTCTCTCCGTCGCCGAATGCACCTGCCTGCTCTGCGGTCAGCCCCAGCTTCTCACACAGCGCCTCAAGTGCAACAGACTTCTTCACTCCGTTCTCGGTGACCTCAAGATATTCCGCATTCGACGCTGCCACCTGAAGATCCGGAAATGCTTCGCGCAGGCGAACAGCAAGACGCTTCATCTGCTCCGGCTCTCCCATCAGCAAAAACTTGTGTATTCCGCCGTCCTCTGCAAAAACTTTCTCGATCGAACCGATCTCCGCCGAAAATCCCACGATTGCTTCCTCTCTCTGCTCTCTCGCATCCTCCCGATTATCCACAATCCACTTTTCAAATCCGAATGTATTACAGCAAACCTCCGGGAATTCTTTTTCTAAGAGATGTTTGAGTTCCACTGCGGTATCTAACGGGATCTGACAGCTGTAAAGAGGCCTCTCATCCTGATCCAGAATCAATGCCCCGCAAAAGCAGATCATCGGCGCATGATTTCCGATTTTTCTCTTAATCACACGAACACCTTCCGGGGAGCGCGCCGAAGTCAGAACAAACGGAATTCCGTCCTTTTCCATCTCAAGAATCATCTCCTTCGTTCCCGGAGTCACAACCCCATCCGAGGTGAGGATCGTTCCATCAATGTCACTGAATACAATTTTGCAATAGTTCTTTTTCATAATTCCCTCGTCTCCTTTATCTTTTTATTTCATTTTTATCTCATTTTATCTTATCGATCACTTAATGACCGTTGCCCTTAATTAGATAAATGAATTTCCGTTGTGATCTACCTCGTCTCATTTTTGAGCAGGTTATTGATCTCTCTCTGCAATTTCAGAAGTTTTGTATCTAAAGCCACTCCATCATCGACCATCTCCTGAATCCTCTGGTCTGCGATCTCCATTGCATCCTGATACCCGACAAAATGTGGCATCGTCTGCGCACACTCCATTGCGTCACGCACCACTTCCATGTTGGTATCTTCCGCCTGAATCTGCTCCACCGCCTCCCGAATTACCGGAAGACCTGAATCTGACTCCGGAATCTGGCTCTGCGTCTCGAGATCATAGCAGAGTTCCTTTAAAAATTCCCACGCAAGACGTTCCTGCTTTGTCCGACTGCTGATTCCCATCAAAAGTGTATACAATGCCGTTTTTCCCGAACCACTCGTCTTCTGAGGCATGGAAACACAGTCCCATTCAAATTCTGAATATTTTTTAATTCTCCACGGATAGGGCTTGTACGTCTTGTACTCCGCATACGTCATCGGCTGAAACGCAACATTTCCCTGATCAAAGTCCTTTGATGTCACGATATGCCCCTGATCAAGAGCCCGAAGCGAAATCAGAAAACGCACTGCCTCCTCCACTTTCTGATCTCCGAAAAAAGAAGTCTTTCCGTTTTCGTCAAACAACTCGACTCCCGAGGCGCGCATCGCATACTGCCAGTCGTAACCAAGAACTCCGTACTGATCGAATTTTCCATCTCCATTTAAATCCTGAGTAACCTGCTGACAAATATCAAAAAATGTTTCCCAGGTCCAGTTTCTCCTTGGCATCATAATCTCCGCCCGATCGAGAAGCGTTCGGTTGACAAACATCAGCGTCGGGACACACTCATAGGGCAGGGCATACTGCCCATTTCTCGCTGTTCCGCCCGCGAAAGCAGCCGAATAATAATCCTCTTTTGCAAAATTCAGATCCTCGCGAATCTGTCTGTCGAGATTCTTTAAAATATTCAGAGAGATCAGATTCTCCATCTCCCCGTCCGGAATCATGAAGACATCCGGCTCTTCCCCGAGAAGCACCTGCTCAGACAGCCACTCAATATAGTCCTCCTTGAGCACACCGCTTGTATACTCCACCTTCACTCCCGGATATTTCTTCTCAAACCGCTCAATCGCATCATCGATAATCTGATAGCAGTCACCATTCGGCACATCCCAATAACTTCCAGCAAACATTCCGAACTTTAGCGTGACAGTCTGATTCCGCTTTCTCTGAAGCGCCCAGACTCCAGCAAACAAGATCACCACTGCCAGAATTCCTATGATTACGGTATAAATCCCGACTTTCTTTTTCTCTTCCCCTGCTGTCTCTCCCATCGCTTTCTCTCCCGGTTTCCTGTTTCCTGTCTGTTTCAATCTATTTCTGTCTGTTCCTGTCGTCCCAAATTATCGCTCTTATCTCTGTTATTTCTCTTCCTGCTATTTGCTTTATTATCGATGTTATGTTGTGTTGTTGTCTACCTATCGTTTTTATCTTATTTATGAGAAATCCTAACTGTTCCGTAGGTCTGCGCACTTGTTGTGCTGACCGTAAAAAAACATAGGCTAGAAGGCAAAAATCCCATCGGCGCAGCCGATCTGGAATGGATTTTTGCTCATAACTATGAAGGTACTGAATAGTTATGAGAAATCCTTCTTTGTCACGCCGGTCTGCACTGCCCAGATCGCAAGCTGAGTCCGGTCTCTGAGATCGAGTTTACTCAAAATCGAGCTCAAATTGTTTCGGATCGTGCCCTCAGAGAGATTGAGTGCGACCGCAATCTCTTTGTTCGATCTGCCGTATCCTACCTGCTGAATCACTCGCCACTCCGTCTTGGAAATATCCTCGACAAAACGGCTGTCGACATGGATTCCGTAATCGCCCTGTGCCATCTGAGAAAATAGGCGCACAACCTTGACCGCAATATCCGGATTGATCATCGCCTTTCCGCTGTAAACTGTGCGGATCGCATTTGTGAGTTCCGCCATTGAGACACCTTTAAGTAAATATCCGCTCGCTCCATATTTCAACGCATTGTATACATACTCGTCATCATCAAAGGTAGTCAGAATAATAATCTTGATGCTCGGATAATTCTCCTTGATGATCTGTGTACAGGAAACCCCGTCCATCTCTGGCATTCGCACATCCATCAGAATCACATCGGGCTTTTCCCCGCGCACCGCACGGATAACCTCACGCCCATCTGCCACAGGTGTCATCACTTCCATATCTTCATTTGCGGACAAAATAATCTGAAGGCTGTCCCGAAGCAGGGCCTGATCGTCCGCAATCAAAATCTTGATTTTTTCTTTTCCACTGATTCCCTTTTCATTGATTCTTCTTTCATTGATCTCTTTTTCACTCATCTCAGTTTCGTTCTCCCCATCTGATCGGAATATTTGCCGCAACCAAAAATCCACTCTCACTGCTACACTCAAGTGTTCCATTGAGCATTGCAAGGCGTTCTCTCATGTGTTTTAAACCAAATCCCGGTTTTACTTCCGAGCATCCACAGCCATTGTCCTTCACGGCAATCGTGAGCCACTGATCGACCTTGCTGATTCCGATCTTTATGTAGCTCGCCTTTCCGTGACGGATCGCATTTGTTGTGGCTTCCTGAATCACCCGGTAAATCACTTCCTCCTCATCTTCGTGAAAATTCAGCGGATGCACCTGATTGTCAAAAACAATCTCGACCTTCGCCGTCTCCCCCATATCTTTGAGCATTTTTCGAATTGCATCTTCAAGTTCCAGTTTTTCCAGTGCATCCGGGCGCAGACTGTTCATCGATCTTCTGACATCCGTCATTCCCTCACGCGCGACCTCAGACACTTTCTCAAGCTGTTTTTTTGCGGAATCGGGAGCAATATCCATCATCATCACCGCGGCATCCAATCCGGCAATGATTCCGGTGAGCGCATGACCAAGTGTATCGTGAATTTCTCTCGCAAGACGGTTTCTCTCTCGAACTTCTGCATTCTTCTCCGCCTCAATCGCATAACTTTTGAGCTTTCGGTTTGCCAGCTCGAGCTGACCATTCAGAGACTGAATTCGCTCCCTCTCCCGGTATTCCTCCTGAATCAAAAGTGCCGTGTACCAGATAAACAGCACAAGGTTTGTGGAAACCAGTATACTTCGGATACTCTTCAAAACTGCCTGCATATCTGTCTCAAAAACAGCCAGAAACATATCCCAGGAGATCATGAAAAATCGCTCTCCGACAAGATCAAAATCAAGCACCGTGGACAGAATAACAACCGAGAGTCCAAACATCAATTTCTGGTTTCCTCCGCGCTCTCCGCGCATCATATCCGCTGCCATCACAAGAACAAGTCCATTGTATGCCAGATTCATTCCCGCTCCCGCGACAATACAGGCGACAATCTCAATCTCAAGAAAAAGCGGTCGAAGTTCCTCCCACTCTCCTTCGCACTTCCGGCTCAGACTTCCAAACATGACAAAAGCAAGATAGCCCAAAATTGAATAACTGATCATCTGATCCGGTTTCCACGGTCTGATCTTCACATTCCTGAGAAATTCCGCGGCTTCCATCCGTCCAACGACACTCCACAGCGAATATGCCATCACACTGCTGACAAAACACACCGCAATAAAATTGACTACATAGATTGCAACCTGAAGTCGGGAAATCAGAGATTCTCGCTTTTCTCCCTGTGTCATCTCCCGCGCCTTCGCCGGTGTAGTTGCCTCTCTCATCTTGCTACTGCCATCCATCCGTCCCATATTCCTCCAGATTCTCTATCGTCACAAGCTCTGTCTGTACAAGAACACGTTTTGGAATCTCTTCCCCATCAAAAAATCGATAAATCACGTCCGCAGCCATTCTTCCAATTTTTCTCGGAAACTGCGCCGATGTCGCCGTCATGATCCCTTCCGCAATCATTCCTTTTCCATCCGGAGAACCATCGACCCCATAGACGAGAATCTTTCCGTCCTTTCCCTGCTCTTTCAGCGCTGCCATGCTTCCCATCGCTGCTAAATCATTCAGACACATGATCACATCTGCATCCGGATGTTCCTCCAACAGTTTCTCGGTCGCCGGCATTGCAAGCTCCAGCTGACCAAGGCAATCCGCCTCATCAAGAATCTGATACTGCGGATAATCCGCAAGCGCATCTTTAAACCCCTGAATGCGGTCGATTCCTGACTTTGCCACGCTGTGACTGAGCAAAAGAATCTTTGCACTCTCCCGTGTCTCCATCAAATGCTGTGCACAGAGCTGTCCCGCGCGATAATTGTCCGAGATCACCGTACAGCGCACAAGATCATCGTCATAGACATCACTGTCCACCACGATCACCGGAATCCCCGCCTTTTTTGCCTCCTCAAGCGCCGGTGTGATCTCCTTCCAGTCCACCGGATTGACAAAAATTCCAGAGACATTCAAATCCACAAATTCCCGGATCTGATTGATCTGCTTCTCAACATCAAGGGCAGGATCTCTGGTCAGCAACATATCGCCATTTGCCTCAAGGGCATTGCGGATCTCATCATCAATAATCTCATAGAATGGATTGTTCATCGTCATATAAGTAGCGCCGAACTTTCGTCCTGCCCAGTAAAATGCGATCATCTTTCCCGCACTCATGAAAAACCAGATTCCCACGATCAGCAAAATCACACCGACCATGCCCATGAGCACGCTCCTTCTGCGCCCTTCCATCGTTCTCTCTTACCCCCTGTTTCTGATGAATCTGTGAGTATTTTATATGTCATTCATTTCTATCCACATTTTACCATGAGTTCCCGAATTCGGCAATTTTCTATTTTCATAAGTTACTATCTAAGTCTTTTATCATAACTCAGAGTGGATGCGCAGTGATTCTGATGAGAAGATGTCAGCAAAACTGACCAGAATCTCACGACGAGTCTCTGCGACGAAGACGGGAAAGTACATGCAAACCCGTTTTTAACGTCGGTGTTTTAACTGTATTTTTTACAATCCTATGCACCGCTACGTTAAAACTCGGAGCGCGAGCGTGTTTGCATGACTTTCCCCGTCGAAGGAGCTCGCCAATAACGCAATAACGCCTCCTTACCTGACCCCCTAAAAACCCGAAGCGTACCAGCACACTGCAATGTCAGAAAAGGCCAGCACACATTTCCATGTGCGCCAGCCTGGCTGCCCAGAGCACTTCTCAAACCATTTCGAGATGCCCCGATTCACAAATTCTAAAGATAAATCTAATCTTTACAAGTCTCCTGAAATCGGCTGATGAACAGCCTCCAGAATCCTTTTCACGTTCTCTTTTCCATTTTTTCTTCCAGTCCAGATCACAATCGCCATCGCGGAGAATAACACAGCCAATATGATTCCAAATACTCCCCTCAGAGTTCCGGCATTCATATAAAATCCGTTCACAGCCAGAATCACTCCAATCACCGCGATCGATAAACACCCTCTCTGCCAGTTTCCAAGACGTCTCAAGGCATCCATCTGCATCTGCGCTTCTTTGATCAGCATGTTCTGCTCCTGTATGGTCTGTGCGTCTCCACTCATTGCAATCCCTCCGCTTATTTATCTTTTACTTATCTTATTTCTTATCCTTTATCCTTCCGTTAATTTTAAATTTAAATTTTAATTTGTTTTATTCCCGCTCCACTCTCAAAAAATATGGGGAAGAAGAGCGAAGCGGGAACGAACCAAAAATGGGGAGGATGTTAGTAGGACAGACCCGGATCAAAGAATCCAAGAAGTACGCCGACAAATGCGATTATAACGAGAATCAGCATTACCATTGTCGGGGAAATCTTCTTCTTCGTCATCAGCCACCAGCAGAAGATAACGGTCACTGCGGATAAAAGTTTCGGATAAATCTGATCCAGAGTGCTCTGAAGGGTGATAATTCCCGGAATCTCAAAGGAAGTGGAGATGCTGATCCAGCTCGCTGCCACTGCACCGATTACCATTGTACCAACCATGATGATAGAATCACGAATTGCCTGAGCCTGCTCACCTACAAGCAGTTCCACGGCTTTTCCGCCCATCTCATAGCCCTTGGAGTAAGCGAACTTCATTCCAAAAAACATCAAAGCGTTCCATACAACAATATAGAAGATTGCGCCGAGCGGAGAACCACCGCCGGACAGTCCAAGTGCAATTCCTAAAAGGATCGGGATCAGGGTTCCTACGATCAGGGAATCACCGATACCAGCTAAAGGTCCCATCAGACCTGCACGGATACCGTTGATCGTCTCACCGTCGATGCCCTCACCGTTTGCCTTCGCTTCTTCCAGACCTGCTGTGATACCAACTACCAGAGTACCGATCTGAGGCTCTGTGTTGAAGAATGCGGAGTATGTCTTCAATGCTTCCTTCTGCTCTTCCTTCGTGTCATACAGTTCCTGCACAACCGGAAGCATCGCACACAGATAACCGAAGGTCTGCATGTGCTCCTGAGAGAAGCAGGTCAGATTACCGTAAAACCAAGATAAGAAAGATTTATTTAATGTTTTTTTGGAAAGTTTTTTCATTTATATATCCTCCTCATCATCGTCATAGCTTACTGCGCCAGCTACTGCCGGACGAACTTTCAGCATCTGGATCTTGTAGTTAATGACTGCAAAGAATCCACCGATCAGAGCTGCACCGATCAGGTTTACACCCATGCATGCAGCCAGTGTAAATCCAAAGAAGAAGGTCAGGAAATCGGTTGCCTTCGTGATAACCTGTTTCAGCAGGATTGCAACTCCAACTGCCGGAAGAAGGCTACCTACGGTAAACAGCGTCTTCATTGCGATACCATCCATCGGCAGGTAAACTTTCATCAGGTCTACCATGCTCGAACCAGCCATCGTGATGACTACGGTCGGAAGGAAGGAGCAAAGGAAGTGAGACAGCCACGGAAGACCCATATCTACGAGATAGAGTTTCTTGAAATCGCCATCCTCAAGTGCTTTCCAGCCCATGTGCTGCCAAACCAGGTTGACGGTTGCAGTTCCGTAAAAAAGAACGGTTCCGAGGGTTCCTACTGCTGCTCCGAGGGTTGCTGCCATATCTGTTGCCTGCTTGGAAGCCGGATCAATGCCCATTCCCTTGATTGCACAGATTGCAAGAGGAATACCTATGTAGCTGATCGCACGAACATCAGCAGAAACGGTTCCACCCGGAGTTACCAGTGCGATGTAGATAACCTGAATCGCTGCACCTACGATGATGCCCGTCTTCATGTCTCCGAGAACCAGACCTACAATAAGTCCTGCTACGAGCGGACGACCCAGTGTGTAGTTTCCGAATGTCGTGCCTCCAAGACCCGGCATACTGGAAAGACATGCACAGATACCAAGAATGATTGCCTGAATAAGATTAATTTGCATAAATCAATCCCTGCCTTTCAAAAGATTTTTTATTTCCTAAAATCCAGAACTTTAGAATCCAAACTGTCCACGAAACTTCGTCCAGTTTCCGATTGCTTCCTCTTTCAGCAGTGCAAATTCTACACTGTATCCCTTCTGCATGATTGCCTCGAGAGCCTCTGCCTCTTCCTGAGTGATTGACTGGTTATTTCCCAGCTTCGTTGCGCCCGGACGGTCGTTGCACGGTCCGATGATAACGGTCTTTACACCCGGATCAAAGCCCTGATCTACAAGGATCTTTTTCATATCTACCGGATTCTTCGTGATCAGGAAGTAACGATCCTTGCTGTCGAGCACCTTCTGGCATTTTGCCTTCCACTCATCCATTGTCCAAACAAAGGTCTTTTTTCCAGAAGCACTCTTGTACGCTGCCTTCAGAACCGGGTTGGATGCTGCGAGGTCATTGACTGCAACAAGTCCGTCACACGGATACTCCAGCGCCCATCTGGTACAGGTCTGTCCATGAATCATACGGTCATCTACTCTCACAAAAGATACTGACATGATTTTGTCCTCCTTATTTCGCTCAGATTTTATTTTTTATAAGCTCTGATCTTTTTTATAATTTTCTTTTTAATTCTCTTTATAATTTTCGTTTTAATTCTTTTTCTTTACGATCTTTCTTTATAAATTCGATAAGCTCGTTTTCATTTTTCTTGAATTCTCTCACGTTGTCTGTGCTTCACTTAAGCAATTAGATGTCGTCTTCCTCATCGTCGTCGAGCTTCAGCTCCATTTCCTTGATCGCGTCTCTCGACTCAGAAACCAGGCTTGCCTTGAGGCTCTCCGTATCAAGCGCATCCTTCATCAGAGTTGCCGTCAGTGCCATCGGCAAATTCATACCACCGAAAGCCGTTGTCTTTGCGAGCAGTCCCTTTTTCGTCAGCACATCGAGCGCTGTCGTCAGCGGAGAACCGCCGATGATATCTGCGAGCAGGATGATCTCGTCCTCCTCCTTGATCGGCTCAACCAGCTTTCCAAAGTTCTCTGCGAACTCATCTGCACCCATTCCGTCCTGAAGACTGGTGCTCAGGATATCCTCTCGACCGCCACCAGCCAACATGTTTAACACGCTGTGCAGACCCGGTGCAAACGTTCCGTGGCTGACAAGTACGACATATTTCATCTCGTTTTCCCCCTCTTTTTTGTTTTTCTACTTCTTGATTTGTTCTCATCTCTGTACTTTTATTCTACTGATTTTCCATTTTGAAATCATCTGCACTCTGTCACTTCTTTTTGGCACAAAAAAATGACATTTGTCATGTCACCGTGACAAATGTCATTCTCTTTTATATGATCTTTATCCGCTTTCGCGCAAGACAACTTATTCTTGATTTTTTCTATCAAAAAGCATCCAAATGCAATACAAAATTACATCGAAAGCAGTTTGTCTTTTCGCGCAATCATCTCATCGATTCGCTCAATATACTGCTCGACATTCTTGACATTCTCCGCACGCTCAATCCGATTCTCCTCCGGGAAGAGGCGTTTCGTCGTCGTTCCCGCTCCACATGCGATGATCGTCTGCTTCTCCTCCATGATCAGGATGTTGTAGATGCAGGCTTTTCCCGGTAACGCATATCCGACATTCTCAAAGTTGCCTGCCATATTTTTCTGACGATACAGATAATACGGCTCAAGACCAAGCTCGCGCGCATACTTTGCCGTGAGATCAATCATCTCCTGCGTGTTCGTAATCTTTAAATCCTTGTAGACTTCCTTCATCGTGTTCAGACGGGCTGCGCGCTTGATCGCAAGCGAGTGAACCGTGATGCTGTCCGGTGCAAGTGCCTTGACTGCCTCCATCGTCGCCTGAACATCCTCGATGTTCTCCTCCGGGAGTCCGACAATCAGATCCATGTTGATGTTGTCAAATCCAAGCTCTCTCGCCATCGCGAAGCGCTCCTTGACATCCTCAACGGTGTGACGGCGACCGATCAAATCAAGCGTCTCCTGCTTCATCGTCTGCGGATTGATCGAGATTCGCGTGATTCCGTGATCGCGAAGTACCTGCAATTTCTCCCGTGTGATGCTGTCCGGGCGCCCCGCCTCGACTGTGAATTCCTGCACATGAGAGAGATCAAACGTGTTCTCAATCTTTGTGATCAGGCGATCGAGATCCTCCGGGCTCAGCGAAGTCGGCGTTCCACCACCGAAGTAAATCGTCTCGAGACGGCATCCGCGCTTCTTCTCTGCGACATAGTCGAGTTCCTTGAACAGCGCCTCAAAGTACTGGTCCATCTTTCCCTGCCATCTTCCAATCGGGTAGGAAGTGAACGAACAATACAGACACGTTGTCGGGCAGAACGGGATTCCGACATAGAGACTGTATCCGTCGCGATAATCGATGCCGGAGAGAAGCTCACGCTCCTTCTGTGCAATCTCAATGCTCAAGTTGATCTTCTCATTTCCGGTGTAGTATGTCTCCTTCATCTCCCGGCGGATCTCATTTTCTGCCTCGCCCTGTTCAAGTTTCGTCAGTGCGATCTTTGTCGGTCGGATTCCGGTCAGTGTGCCCCACGGAAGCTGTTTGCCCGTTCTCTCCATCAAGAGCAGGTAGAGACGGCGTTTGATCTTATTTTTTGTCTCAAAGCGGTTGTCGTAATCGACCTCAATCGGCTGTTCTCCCTCGATCGCACGGCGCTCCTCGCGCATCTCCGGCTCAAGTTTCAGCTCAGAAAAAGCAAAAAACTGCGGTTCTCCAAACGAAATCACATGGAGAGCGAAGGTCCTTCTGTCGTCTGAGAGTGTTCCCTTGACCGCCAGATTGAGTCCGTCCTGATATTCATGGACAAACGTCTCTCCCGGAAAAAATGCCATCATCAGTTCCCGGATATCCTGCTCGTAAGCATCATCATTCAGTAAAATTCCTATCATCTGTCTACCTCTATCTCTTTATCCCTCTATCGCTCTAATTGCCTCTGTCCGGCTTCCCATTCAAGTCGACTCGACATCAGCGAAAACGAGTATACGACACAACCGGATTGTATTTCTTCTCGTAACCGATCGTCGTCGGATCTCCGTGTCCCGGATAAACCATCGTGTCGTCCGGAAGCACAAAAAGTTTCTCCGTGATCGACTTCACGATCGCCGAAGAGCTTCCAGTCGGAAGGTCTGTCCGTCCCATAGACTCATAAAAGAGCGTGTCTCCGCTGATCAGCACCTGCTCCGACTCCAGATAATAGCAAACGGAACCTGCGGTGTGACCCGGAGTTGCAAGAACCTTCCACTCATCGCCGAGCAGATGAATTACCTGACCATCGCGCAGAAATTCGTCGGCACTCAGCTCCATTCTCTCGGTTCCAAGCGTTCCGGAGAGATTCATCGAGGAATCCTCGAGCAGACGCTCCTCATCCACATGCGCATACACCTGGCAGTGGAACGCACGACGAATGTCCTCCACTGCCAGAATGTGGTCAAAATGACCATGAGTCAAAAGAATCGCGGTCGGCTCCACTCCAAGCTCTCTGCATTTGTTCAGCAGAAATACGCCGTTATCCGCTGGATCTACAATCACAGCCTCCTTCTTTCCCTCATGGTAAATGACGTAACAGTTTGTGCTGATTCCGCCCAGCACATAAGTCTTTATACGAAAATCGCTCATTTCGTTCTCAGCTCCTTTTCTATCATATGGCAAAATCATTTTACATAATTTCATATGATAGGACGCAATTTCCTATCATATGAAAAGAACTGCGGTGGTTAACCCGCAGTCCTCTCAATATCAAGAACGCCTTCAATCTGGCGTAATTTATCGATCAAACGATTCAGTTCTTCCACTCCGTGAATGTCAAATGTCATCACGATCGTCGCTTTGCCCTGCTTGCTCGTCCGCACATTCATCGAGGTGATGTCAATCTGGCGCTCTGTAAATACCTTGGAGATGTCAACGAACATTCCGATTCGGTTGTTCGCATAAATCTGAATCTCCGTCGAGTACTTCTCCTTGCCCTCATCGCTCTCCGGCTGTTGCCACTCTGCATCCATCAGACGCGCTCTCTCATCCTCCGGAAGGTTGATGATGTTAATACAGTCTGTGCGGTGAATCGAGACACCACGTCCACGAGTCACAAAGCCGACAATCTCATCGCCCGGAACCGGACTACAACAGCGTGAGAAGCGAACGGAGAGATCGTGAACACCCTTGACGACAATTCCGCTCTTGGACTTCTTGTTCGATACCGGAACCTTTGCATCCGACTCGGCAAGCGTGTCGAGAACCGTCTTGTCCGTGATCTCCTTCTTCTTTTTCTTCTCCCGCTCCTCAAGCATCTTGTTGATGACTTGACCCTCTTTCAGACCGCCATGTCCGATCGAGGCAAGCACAGAATCCCAGTCCTTGAACGCATAGCGCACCATGACCTTCTCCTGAAACTCCGGCTTGTTGATCTCCGGGTAATTAATGCCCTTCGCCTTACAGTAACGGTCAATCAGCTCACGACCACGAATGATGTTGTCTTCCTTGAGCTCATTCTTGAACCACTGATTGATCTTATTCTTCGCTTGCGTGCTCTTCACGAGAGACAGCCAGTCACGGCTCGGTCCCTTGGAATTCTGAGACGTGATGATCTCAATCTGATCACCATTCTGAATCACATAATCGATGTTGACGAGCTTTCCATTGACACGCGCTCCGACCATCTTGTTGCCGACTGCACTGTGAATCGCGTATGCAAAGTCGATCGGCGTCGATCCACTCGGCAGAGTCTTGACATCACCAGTCGGGGTGAAGCAGTATACACTGTCGGAAAACAAATCGAGATCGCCCTTGACCATGCTGAGGAACTCTTTGGAGTCGTCGGTATCGCGCTGCCACTCCAGAATCTGACGAAGCCAGGACAGCTTTGCCTCCTCGTCTCCGGCTGCAATCTTTCCGCTTCCACTCTCCTTATACTTCCAGTGAGCCGCAATACCGTACTCAGCCGTCCGGTGCATGTCGTAGGTTCTGATCTGAATCTCAAACGGCTGTCCGGTGTTTCCGATCAGTGTCGTATGAAGCGACTGGTACATATTCGGCTTCGGCATTGCAATGTAATCCTTGAAACGTCCCGGAATCGGCTTATACATCTCATGGATGACACCGAGAGCCGCATAACAGTCCTTCACGCTGTCAACAAGAATACGAACTGCAAACAGATCGTAGATCTGATCGAGGGTCTTGTTCTGGTTGACCATCTTCTTGTAAATACTGAAGAAATGCTTTACGCGTCCGACAACCGTCGCCTCGATCGCGGCTTCCTTCATGTGGTCCTGAACCTCATCTACAATCTCCTGAACAAAGGCTTCTCTCGAATCCTTGCGGAGATTAACCTTCTCGACGAGATCAAAATACACATCCGGTTTCAGGAAACGGAAGGAGAGATCATCGAGCTCAATCTTGATCTTGGAAATACCGAGACGATCTGCAATCGGAGCATAGATCTCAAGTGTCTCACGCGCCTTTTCCTTCTGTTTTTCCGGCTTCCAGTACTGTCCGGTTCTCATATTGTGCAGACGGTCGGCAAGTTTTACGATGATAACACGGATGTCTTTCGCCATTGCGAGGAACATCTTTCGCAGGTTCTCTGCCTGAATCTCCACCTTGTCTTTATCCCATGACAGCTGTGTCAGCTTTGTTACTCCATCTACGAGAAACGCTACCTCGGCATTGAACTCCTTCGTGAGTTCATCAAGCGTCATCGCTGTATCCTCCACGACATCGTGAAGCAAACCGGCTGCGATCGTCTCCTTATCCATCTCTAAGTCAGCAAGAATAATCGCAACACAAAGCGGGTGAATGATGTACGGTTCACCCGATTTTCGTTTCTGTCCTTCATGGGCCTCGTCCGCGACTCGGTACGCTTTCTCAATCATCGAAATGTCATCTGACGGATGATATCTGCGAATCGTGCGGACGAGGTCCTTATACAATTCCTCCGGAGTTGTAAAGTCTGCCGGATCTTCCAGTTCTCTCTCAACTTTCTTTGCTTCTTCGTTTGCCATGGGAAAGCCACCTCTTCTGCGCATAAGTTATTATGTATTATAATTATTTTTGTCAAAAAAAGCAAGGGGGAATAAAAATGGGGCGGAGTGCCCCTGCTCATTTGCAGTTGCGCTCCACCCCGTATGGGAATTTCTTCCTATATTTATTACTTATACTTATCTCTACTTATTAAGATAAAACTCCATCGGATACGTCGGATAAGCGATCTCCTCGAGCTGATCCATCGTCACAAGACCTGCCGGTGCACGAAGAACTGCCGGGATTCGGTTGACAATCGTCGCACAGGTATGCTCTACGGTTGCCGGTTTCACAACGTGGAACTCAGTATCCGGCTCGCCTGTGATCTTCCAGTCACACATATCTCCATCATCCGGTCCATATACCTTACCGATACACTGGGTCTCGATCACCGGTCCCTGGAACGTCTCGGTCGTCACAACAGCTGCCATACCGATGCAGTTTCCTTTCGGAATCGTTGTGCCCATCGTGGAGGAGTAGAGATCACTGTCATGGAAATACGGAACACATTTCTGCGTCTGGCTCTTGATCGTCCATCCCATCTTCGATGCAAGTGCCTCGTTCGAGTTCCATACATAGGACGGCTCGATCTCTTCCGGATGTGCAATCTGCTTCTCAAACTCTTCCGGTGTGAGTCCAACACCGTGTGCCTTTGCGAGTGCAAGACCATAGTCCTCTACGTTGTAGCTGACTGCGCCCTCGATCTTCTCGATCTTGTGGCATCCGCCTGCTACCATTCCTACCATATTTACCCAGAAGATGTCTTCCATACCACTTCCAACAAAGGTACAGCCATTCTCTTTCGCGGTCACATCGAGAATATTTGCACGAACTGCATCGGTCGTCCAGCAGTACGTTGCCTCCTCACACGTTGTGATGACGCTGATTCCTCTCGTCAGACACTTCATATAGTGGTCAAAGCAGTCGCTCACAAGACTGAACAGCGTCACTACGGCGATATCTGCATCACACTCATCGAGAACCTTGTCCGCATCGTTGCTGATCAGGATTCCTGTCTTCACACCGATTCCTGCATAATCGCCCACATCCATGCCTACGATCGCCGGATTGTTATCAATCGCGCCTACGATCTGGCAACCGGTTTCATACAGATAACGAAGAATGTATTTGCTCATCTTTCCACAACCATACTGAACGACTTTAATTTTCTCCATACAGAAACCTCCTTCTACGGGCACGACAGGTTTTTTCGTTTTGTTTCATCCCTGTCGCTTTGTTATTTATTTGTCATACCCATAGTATAAGGTCTCATGTCACTTGATGGTCAACTGTGTATTCTGCCCAAATTTCCCCACTTATTTTGTGAAATTTACCGGAACCTGAAGACGCAAAAACATCGAGCGCTTCTCAGTGTCAAACACGTTAAACTCGGTCATCGTCTCGCAGATGTAGTCCCCGGCGATCTCGTATTCCTGATCCTGACAGTACTTCAACAACCGCCCCGCAAATTCCTGTTCATCACTGAACTCATCGAGATAGACACAGGCATACATTCCATTCTCGATCATCTCAACCTCATTGCGGAGCGGAAAATGCTCATCCACAAAGACGAAAATCTTGTTTGAGACGAAACGCTGTTGCAGAAAATCCTCTTTTTTCAGCACGGTTCCGGCGTTACAATAATAAACCGGTGGGACATTGTGCTCCAAAAGTCTCATTTTCAGCTTTTTTAAGATCACCTCGTAGGTGTCAATATCGTGGTCGTAAAAATTGAGATCCGTCTCAATCCCGTAAATTTTTCTCGGACGGATATACTCTAAAGTAAATGTCCCTCTCTTTGGAGACTTTCGGTAGCGCTCCATACTCTCGATCGCCCGGTCAATCGCATCCCTCTGCACTTTTCTCTGCTCAATCTCCGCAATTGTCTGCTCCCGCTTTTTGATCAGAACCGCCTCAATTTTACGAAGATCCTCCGAAGCAAGCACTTCCTGAATTTCCCTGAGTTCCATTCCGAGTTCTTTCATGTACTGAATCATGTCCAGCCTTGCATTCTGGCGAATATCATAGTAACGATAATGCGTGTTCGGATCGGTGTAACAAGGGTGCAGAAGTCCCACAGAATCATAAAATCGAAGCGTCGGAATCGAAATATTGTTGATTTTTGCCATCTCTCCGATACTCAAATATTTGTAAGCCATCTGCTTTTCCCCCTCTTCTCTCCTGTTTTTTTCCATTTTCGGACAACACCAGACATCCGCTTTGCACATATCAACGCATAAACGGTCGGACCTAATACGCCCGAAAAACTCTCATGCAACTTGAGAGTTTTGCTCTCTTTTTTCGTTTATCAAAAGACAATATATTTCAATCAAATCTCTACCGAGTCCCCGGAATCTGATACATCAGTGCATTACAGATCGCAGCCACGATGTTGCTTCCACCTTTTCGTCCTCTCGCGACGATGCAGGGAACATCAAGACCGCAGATCAGTTCCTTCGATTCCACGACGTTGACGAATCCGACCGGCGCTCCAATGATAAATGCCGGCGAGATCGTTCCCTCCTGAATCATCTCATAGAGGCGAATCAGCGCAGTCGGCGCATTTCCAACCGCAAAGATTACCGGTCCTTCCAGCTTTCCCGCATGCTCCATGCTGACAACCGCCCGCGTCACCCCTCTCTCTTTCGCCTCTCTTGCGACATCGGGATCTGCCATAAAACAACGAACGCTCGCATTGAGTGCGCTCAGCGCGCGCTTGTTGATGCCCGCCATTCCCATATTGGTATCGGTCACGATCGTCGCACCCGCCTTTAAGAGTTCAATCGCCCGCTCCACCGCATGATCAGAAAAATACAGATTTTCTGCATAATCAAAATCGGCGGAGGTGTGGATGCATCGCTTCACAACAAGGAGTTCCCCGGGTGTCCAGTTTCCTTTTGGCATCTCCGACTCGATGATCTGCATGCTTCTCGTCTCAATCTCCTCCGGCTTTACCCATTCCATCTGTTCAAACACGTCTCTGCCTGTCCTTTCTTAAATTTATCGCTTGACTCGTAATTTCAATTTCTTACTTTCCTTATTTCGAAGCTCTGCGTTTCAGCACTCCTTGCGATCAAACCCCATGATCCGATAAATCGCCTCCATATCAAGGGATTCGCGAACGAGGTCTGCGAGCTTGTCGTACTGACGCTGTTTATAGGATTCCTGACTCTCCGTCGTCATCTCCAGAGAGATTCCCTTCTTCTTTGCCAGTTTCTCAAGAAGCGCCTCCGTCAATTCTTCATTGTCAAACAATCCGTGCAGGTAGGTGCCGAGCACAAGACCATCCTCACGCTCAAGTCCCTCCCAGTTTTGACTCTCCCATGTTTGTGAAGTCTGCACCTGACGCTCCTGATCATGGAAACTCTCAGTTCCATTCTCCTTTTCTGTCTGCTCCGGATTTCTCGCAAAGATCGGCTTTGCCTTTCCGGTCAGCTCTGTAATTCCCATATGAATCTCATATCCGGTGATTCTCGTTCCCACATCACACTTTTCAAACATTCCGGTATTCTTGCAAAGAATAACCTCCGTCTGACCGCGCGTCTTTCTTTGCTCAAAGACTGTCCGCGCCGGGAGAAGCCCCATTCCGCGGATGATTCTGCCCTCCTCGCCCTCAACTCCATTTGGATCTGAGAGCTGTTCTCCGAGCATCTGGTATCCTCCGCAGATTCCGATCACTGGAACACGATCAAATTCCGTCTTTCGGAGGATTGCCGGTTCCAATCCGCTCTCCCTCAGCCAGATCAGGTCCGAAATCGTATTCTTTGTTCCCGGAAGAAGAATCAGATCGGGATTACCAAGCTGAGAAGCTCTCTCAACGTAGCGCAGCTGTACGCCCGGATGACGCTCAAGCGCATTGAAATCCGTGAAATTGGAAATATGAGGCAACCGAATCACGGCAAGGTCAAGACCACCTTTTATCATCTCCTCCGAGCCCGTTCTTGTCAGGCGGTCAGACAGGCTGTCCTCATCGTCGAGGTCGATCTGCTCCATCGGAATCACACCGATCACCGGAATGTGAAGTTTTTCCTCAATCATCCGAAGTCCCGGCTCAAGGATTTTTTTGTCTCCGCGGAATTTGTTGATCACAAGTCCTTTGATACGCGCCTGTTCCCTCGGCTCAAGCAGACTGACGGTTCCATACAGAGAGGCAAAAACTCCACCACGGTCAATATCTCCGACAAGGATGACCGGCGCATCGACGAGCTCTGCAAGTCCCATATTCACGATGTCGTTGTCTCTGAGATTGATCTCTGCCGGACTTCCTGCTCCCTCGATCACAATCGCGTCAAACTTCTCCTCCAGTTTTCCAAACGCTTCCTTCACAGCAGGAATAAATTCCGGTTTTCTCCGATAATAATCCATCGCGCGCAGATTTCCGTAGACCTCACCATTTACAATGACCTGGCTTCCCATCTGGCTCGTCGGCTTTAAGAGAATCGGGTTCATCTCAACCGTCGGCTCAATCCCTGCCGCCTCCGCCTGCATCGCCTGCGCTCGCCCGATCTCAAGTCCATTTTTTGTGATGTAGGAATTCAGCGCCATATTCTGAGATTTAAACGGAGCCGTGCGGTATCCGTCCTGCTTCAGGATCCTGCACAGTCCTGCGACAAGAAAACTCTTTCCCGAATTGGACATCGTGCCCTGAACCATGATTTTTCGCGCTAAAGGCTTTTCTGCGATGTCACCTGATATGTCGCCTACCACGTCACCTGTCACGTTATCCGTTATGTTATCTATGATGTCCGCTGTCATCTTGCGCTCGTTCATCTTATTTTCCGTCATGTTGTTCTCCATCATGCTTCTTTGCCTCCCTAAACTCATGCGTAAAATTCTCATCGTAAAGTTTGGAGAGTGCAAAATCATCCCCGAGAAATCTTCCGACAACCACAAGCGCCGTCTTTCGGATTCCCGCCTCTTTGACCTTCGCATCGATGTCGGTGAGCATTCCTCTCACAATCTTCTGATCCGGCCAGGATGCTTTGTATACAACCGCGACCGGCGTCTCCTCCGGGTATCCGCCCTCAATCAGTCGTCCAACAAGCTGGTCGAGCTGACCGACACTCAAGAAAATGACCATCGTCGCCTGATGGGACGCAAGTGCCTCAATCTTTTCCCGCTCCGGCACCGGTGTGCGCCCTTCCATTCTCGTCAGGATCACGGTCTGGCTGACCTCCGGAAGCGTGTACTCGCGCTTGAGCACCGCTGCGGTTGCAAGAAATGAGCTGACTCCCGGAACCACCTCATACGCGATTCCAAGCTCATCAAGACGCACCATCTGCTCGCGGTGAGCACCATAGATCGACGGATCACCGGTATGGACGCGCGCCACCTGCTTTCCTTCTGCCTCTGCCTGCTTCATCACCTCGATCACCTCCGAGAGCGTCATTCCCGCACTGTTGTAAATCTCGGCAGTCGGCTTTGCCCCGGCAAGCACCTGCGGATTAACTAAAGATCCCGCATAGATAATCACATCCGACTCCTCGATCAATCGTTTTCCTTTTATAGTGATCAGCTCCGGATCGCCCGGTCCCGCTCCGATAAAATAAACCATTTCGCTGTTCTCCTTTCCTCTGTCCCACACTTCTTTTTTCTTTGTTCAAGCCAACGCGCGGGGATACTTAGCATATGACTTTCCTCAGCTTCGCTGACATCTTCCGATCAAACTCACTGTGCCTCTGAGTTACAGTTTTTCATATGCCTTCACATGGATGTCCTCAAACGTGCTGTTTTCCTTGTAGACTTCCCATGCCATGTCGAGAAGCGGGAAGAGCATCACCGCTCCGGTTCCCTCCCCGAGTGCGAGATTTCCATGAATCACCGGCTCTAAATGAAGTCGCTCATAAATCTGCGCGCATGCCGGCTCTTTTCCGAGATGAGACGGAATCAGATAAGAAACCGTCTGCGGACAGATTGCCATCGCAAGAAGACCTGCAACCTCCGAAATGATTCCATCAAGCACAACCGGAATTCGCGAGATTGCTCCGCCAAGCATCAGTCCCGTCATTCCTGCAATGTCAAACCCGCCGAGTGAGGCAAGCACACCGATCGGATCATCCGCGGCCGGATGATGGAGCGCAATTCCGCGCCGAATGGCATCGATCTTTCTTGTGAGTCCCTCGTCTGAAAGACCTGCTCCCTTTCCTGTCACCGCCTCCGGATCTACGCCAAGCAGTACACTCGCAATCGCGCTCGATGTCGTCGTATTTCCGATTCCCATCTCCCCGACTGCGAGAATATCATATCCGGCATCCTTGAGTTCTCCCGCAAGTGCAATTCCATTGTGAATCGCCTCAAGCGCCTGCTCCCTCGTCATTGCCATCTCCCGGCAGAAATTTTTTGTGCCAAAATCCACTTTCATATTGCGGATTCCTGGCTCATGAAGTTCCCCGGCAACTCCAATATCAACCGGAAGCACCTCTGCTCCGACTGTCGACGCCATGCGGTTTACGCTCGCAATTCCTCGTGCAAAATTCTCGGTCACAATCGCCGTCACACTGCTGTCTGTCTGGCTCACGCCCTCTTCCACAACCCCGTTGTCCGCGCAGAACACGACAACTGCCTTGCGGTCGAGAGAGAAATTTTCAGTTCTCTGAATTCCTGCAATCTGCGTCAGAATCGTTTCAAAACGTCCAAGACCATTTAGCGGTTTTGCAATTCCGTCCCAGTGGCAAACAGATGCCTCCTTTGCCTCCTCGCTCAACGGACGCACCTGCCCGCAAAGGCAGTCTAACTGTCTCTGATAATACTCTTCCATCTACTGTTTTTCACCCTTCTGTTTTGTAATTCCTGATTGATCTGATCCGTCAATCCATCTCACACGCTCATCTCACATCTTGTACTCTCGTGTCTTTTGTGCTTTTTATTTTCCAGCCATATATGCTTAAGTTTTTTCTTTCATATCTGTCAGATTTAAATGCGATATCCTCTCGGTGTCACCATTCTTCCGTCAATCTCTTTTGTTTGTGAATTTCCGACAAATACGGTTGTAAACATATCCACCTGACGATCAGCAAGCTCGGAGAGTGTCATCACCTCGGCGTGCTCGCCGTCTCTTCCGATCTGAGAGACGATTCCACAGACTCTCTCCTCCCCTATCTCTTCTTGAATGATCGTGCACGCACGCTTGAGATAATCGGCGCGCTTCTTACTCGACGGATTGTAGAGACAGATCACAAAATCTCCGGCAGCTGCCATTCTCAGGCGCTTTTCAATCTTCTCCCACGGTGTCAGAAGATCGCTGAGACTGATAACTGCAAAATCATGCATCAATGGTGCTCCAAGCACAGCTCCGCCTGCAAGCGCCGCCGTCACACCGGACACGACCTTGACCTTACAATCCGGATACTCCTCTCCGATCTCAAGCATCAGACCGGACATTCCATAGACGCCGGCATCTCCGCTGCACACCATTGCCACTTTCTTGCCCTTCTGTGCCTCCTCAAACGCAAGACGACAGCGCTCTGCCTCCTGACGCATCGGTGTCGTCAGATACGTTTTTTCTGGAAGCATCTTTTTCATCAGTTCTGCATACACCGTATAACCGACAATCACATCGCAGGATTCAAGCACTTCCTGCGCCTCGATCGTCATCTGCTTTTCTTCTCCGGGTCCCATTCCCACAACGTAAATTTCGTTCATTTTTTCTTCCTCGCTTCTCAACGATTTTCCGATTTCCACTAAATTTTACATGCCATCCGTTTTTTGATTTATCTGTCCGATTGCTATTTTTTATTTTTCTTTGACAATTACAAGCGAATAATATCCTGCTCCATCGTGAATCTCATCGACACTCCGGCAAATCTTCTCGCCCGGAAGTCCGCAGTTTTCCACCATCATCGCCTCCATGCCGGACTGCGCAATGATTTCTTTGACGCGATCTAAATTTTTTCCCATTTTCATGATGACTTTCGTTCCCGAAAGTTTCAGCCCTTCCTCGATCTGTCCCGGCTGAGACAGCACATGGAACTGTTCGGAATTCTCCGCAAGTCCCACATTCAGCGTCGCCGCCGTCGCACAAAACGATGGAATTCCATTAATCAGTCTCGCCTCATATCCCGCCTGCTGAACAAGACGATGAATATAGAGGTAAGTCGCATACAGCGTCACATCTCCAAGATTCAGAAAACCGACCTGTTTGCCCTGTGCAAGAAGATCCATCACCTGCTTTGCCGCCGTCTCATGCGCCTGTGCAAGACGCTCCTTGTCGCGTGTCATCGGAAGCTCCACGCCCACGCACGGTTTCTTCTCAACCTCCGGGATTGCGCGCTGTGCAATCTGGTACGCAATGCTACTGCGGTAATCCTCTCCCGGAACCATCAGCACATCGCACTCTTTAATTTTGCGCACCGCCTTGAGCGTCAAAAGCTCCGGGTCGCCCGGTCCGACACCGATTCCCCAGAGAATCCCCGGCACAATCTTTCCCGATTTTGCAGAACCATCTCCTGCCCCCATCTCCATCTGAGTCGCAGAAATCCTCTCCTCCTGCGCACGCATCTCCTCGGCGCGTTTCCATGCACCCTTGGCATGCTCCACATACATTTTGCGAATCTCCGGATACTCTCCGAGACCCTCAAAATTGCACTCCACCTCATAGCCTTCACGCAAAAACTGATTCTTCCACGAATCTTCCTGATCCCCTGCCATGTCAATCATCACATGGTTTCCTGCGACAATCAGAAGCGGGGCAAGCAGTACTCGCTTCGGTTTCTGAGCCTCCACTGCCTGCATCATCGAATCAAGTGTCGGAGATGCCTCGACGGTTCCGATCAGAAGATTTCCTGCACCATCATCCGTCAAATGCTTCTGGAGACGCTCGTAAGAGAAGTTTGCAACATGCTCCGTTCCATGACCCATCAGAACAACTGCTGCTCCCGGAACGCGATACTCTGCAAATTTATTTTCCAGAATTTCCGCCAGCCTCTGATAGTCCTTCTCATCCGTCAGAAGCGGTTCTCCACATGCAAACCACTGAAAACGATCCTGATATCTGCGGATTGTTCCCATCATCCGGTCATACTCAAATCCGCGAATCACATGGGTCATCTGCACGAGAACTTCCTTGTAGCCCTCTGCGAGAAGACGCTCAAATGCCTGCTCCACATCATCCACCCAGATGCCCTCTCGCTCTCTCATGATTCGCATGATCGTCGGACTTGTAAATGCCCTGAAAAAGTCATATTCCGGAAATGCCTGCCTCATCTCCTCCTCGATTGCATCGATCGTCTTCTTTCGCGTTTCCGGATAGCTCGTTCCAAAACTGATCACAAGAAGTGCTCGTTTTTTCTCGTTTGCCTGCGCTCTTTCCGGCACACTCTTCTGTGTATTTACCTGTGCACGTTCCTGCACTTCATTTTTGTTTTCCATCTGTTTCTCCATTTTTCTATCTTATCTTATACTTATCCTTCATTCTGTTATTATTTTTTGTTCCGTCTCAACTCCCCTATCATACCATAAACAGGCGCGAGACACCAATAAAAAAAGGAATGCGATAACTCATAAAAGAGCACAAAAAAATGATATACTCCCTTCTAGGTAGACAAGTAAACTCATAAAACTTGTTTTCTTAAAAGGGAGCATATCATTTCACGCTCTCAGATTTATTTTTAATTCATTTCTCTGATCTTTCGGATAATTGCATCCCGGTACTCTTCGGTCGTCGCTGTTCCGTGAAGATCCGGCGTCAGGCAAGTCCCATCTGCAAGCACCTCATCAACTGCTCTGCGGATCTTTCCGGCACACTCCTTCTGTCCGAGATACTCAAGCATCATGCAAGCAGACCACAGAAGTGCCGTCGGGTTTGCGATGTGCTTTCCCGCAATATCCGGCGCACTGCCGTGAACCGCCTCAAACATCGCATAATCGGTTCCCAAATTGCTCGACGGGAGAAGTCCAAGTCCACCGATCAGACCACTCGCAAGATCAGACAGCAGATCTCCGTATAGATTCGGTGTCACAATCACATCAAACTGGTTCGGATTCATTACCATCTGCATACATGTATTGTCGATGATCTTATCATTGTGCTCAATCTCCGGATACTCTTTCGCAATCTGCTCGAAAATATCCAGGAACAAACCATCCGACAATTTCAGGATATTCGCCTTGTGGACACAGGTCACCTTCTTTCGCCCATGATTCTTCGCATACTCAAAAGCGTCACGAATAATTCTTGTGCTCGCTTTTCGGGTGATGATCTTCTTTGCGTGAACGGTATCTTCATCGATCTTCTCCTCCACACCGACATAGAGATCCTCGGTGTTCTCCCGGAAAATCACCATATCCACATCTGAAAATGGAGTCTTCACCGCAATGTTTGATTTTGCGGGGCGAATATTCGCATACAGGTCATACTTATTCCGCAGTGTCACATTCAGAGAACGAAAACCGTGACCGATCGGAGTTGTGATCGGGGATTTGAGCAGAACACGATTCCGCTCAAACGACGCATAAGCCTCATCCGGAATCAAAGCGCCATTTCGCTTCCACTCTGCTTCCCCGACGTTGTAAATCTCATAATCCAGTCCTGCGCCCGCTGATTCCAAAATCTCCAAAACGCAATCTGTGATCTCCGGTCCAATTCCGTCTCCCTTAAACACTGTGATCATTTTCTTCATAAGTGTGACCTCCTGCCCTTTCCTTTATCCTGTATGCTTTTTGTTTTTTTGCTATATGAAATTTTTTCCAATCTTAGCACACCAGATAATTAAAGTCAATATATTGTGGCGATCACAATGTATTGCTTTTGATTTAGAACAAGATTATTTATATTTGTATTTGTCAAAACGATCTCTGAACATTATCACATCACAGCTAACCGTGTCACTGCTTCCATCCATATATTCAACGATAGCTTTCGTAACTTTTATATAATCTATAAACGATCTAAAAAGGCAATAAGTTTTCGTCCCCTATCGGGGTCTCTTTAATTTCAATAAAAAAGTTTTATTGATTCATATGATGCAAGCAAGGTTTTCGTCCCCTATCGGGGTCTCTTTAATTTCAATATGGAAAACATGACGGGAAAAGAGATTGTTAATCTCGTTTTCGTCCCCTATCGGGGTCTCTTTAATTTCAATACTCCGCTTATGTTCGTAAGATTGACGAGGGTAAAATTTTCGTCCCCTATCGGGGTCTCTTTAATTTCAATATTCTGTAATGTCACTGTTAGTGAGTCCAAAGTCTCATTTTCGTCCCCTATCGGGGTCTTTTTAATTTCAATTGCTATCATTCCGGCTTTTGAGTCTCCGGCACTCTATTTTCGTCCCCTATCGGGGTCTTTTTAATTTCAATGCATCCTTTTTGAACGTGCCCCGTATAACGGGAATTTTCGTCCCCTATCGGGGTCTCTTTAATTTCAATCCTCTCCCTCGAATCCCTTATGGATTCTGGGCTTTGAGTACGGTTTACGGCGCAAATACAATTTCTTGTATTTTTGCCGTTCTCCGCAACATCAAATTCACCGCAAATCCTTATTTTAAGCCTTACGGCGCAAAATGCTTATTTTACTACTTCAATTTGTCCGAGTCCCATATCATATAACTTTCCATGGTATCGGGTACACTTACAAATATGAGGAGATACACCCAGTCGAGTATCCTGATTATGTTTATGAATCTGATAATTCTTCGCTAAGGTATTTCTAAAAATCTTATCGGTTATCATCAGACCATCTTCCTCGAATAAAGAGTATATCACAGTTTTAGATAAAAATCCACACCCGCTTCCAAGCCATACACAGTTTTCTCTCTGCTCTCCTCTTCTAAACTTTGAATAAAAATGCTTCTGGCAAATCTCCTGAAAGTAATTAAGTGCCTTAAAAATATCCTCAATCGAATACGGACACTCACTGCTGTCCAGAGAAATGTCAAAATAAATATCCGTTCCCGGAATCAGCGCTTCTCTGAAAATCGGCAGAACTTTCTCTTCTCGCTTCATCGTATAATCTACTTTTTGTGCAAGCATCATAGAATCTTTATTTAAAGGTTCACTGTCACTTACAATTAAACCTGACAGATTACAGTTGACCGCATCCCGATCCGCTGTTCCCTCTCTCTTGAGTGTGTGAAACGCAATTGTTTCTAATTTTTGAGTCTCTGCACCCAGGAACTTATCTCGCCGTACCATTCCTGCTCCTGTTGTCCGAACAGTGTTGTAAATTTCCTGACGAATCTGTCCATATCTGCGCTCATTCGTTCCACATTCCCAGGCAAGCAGTGCCGTGCGAATCATCCCTTTTAAAGTGCTTCCCGGAACATACGGCATTCCATAAGCATCCTTTATAAAAGCAAGAATCTCTCGCGGTGATCCGCTCTTTCCCTGAGCTTCAAACATCGCATCTCTTGCGTCTAATTCATAACGACTCCATTTTTTATAATCGTTCTCTGAAAATCCCTGCTCCTTCAGCCATTTTCCAAGATCTCTGGCATTCTTGTCCAGCATATAGCGCAGATAACTCTCTCCCAACCCTTTTCGGCAAAGATCTGCATACATTTTCTCAATATCTGGCACAAGTGCTCTCTTTTTTGCTGGAAGATAAATATACTCTTTTTTTCCAATCTTTTCACCAGATCCCACTGCCACCGGACTAAGTGTATGGATTTTTAATCTGTAATGTTTCAAAAAATTATTCATTTAATTTTTCTATACCTCCAGAAATAATGCCTTCGCATATCGATAAACTGGATGTTTTCCTCCCTGAGATACGTCAAAGACTCCGCCCTCAAACGTATTCTTGAAGCAGGAACCCGCTGAAAAAACATACAGATCCCGTTTTTTCCGGAATTCTTCTGCATAAGTTTCCGATGCCACAAATCCTGAACGCTTTTCCATCTGATATACAGCATTTTGCAAAGTATGATCAAGCTCCTGATCCTCCGGCAGTGCGACAGAAAGAAGCATATGCGAATTTCCTGACTTTTTCTGCAACAGCTCCATGAGTTTTTCTGTCTTTTTTCCGAAGCAAAACTCAAACTTTCCAAGTCCTTCCGACCGCTTTCCACCGATTCCGGTATAGGACAATGCTTCCAGAAGTTCCTCCATCAACATTTTCTCTTTTGAAGATTCCGCCGCTGTGATGATGTATAATCCACAATGATCAGAGAAGCGATACGTTCCCACATGATATGGCAGTGTATCTGCCTTTTCTCCGGCTTCCTCATAGAGACGCACCGATGCCAGAACACGCTGGTACGAAACACCAAAATCCTCCATCGGATTGTTTTCCAGATTCAAATTTCCAGAAAGATATTCCTCCAATTTTTCCACAGGCAAAAACTGCATTTTTCTAACCGTTCTCTTTTCTGAGTATGTCTGCGATCCATCTCCCTCGACATACAACAACGGCTTTGGGATCAGATAAGTGTCATCAACAAACGGAAATGCATCCGAAAACAGTAATCTTCCCTGCTCGACTGCACTCAAAAGTTCATTTTCTCTCCCCAGTCGCATTGCCTCCATATAGAGTGCAGAGAACAAGGTGTCTGCATGAAACGTCATTGCACTGTCATTGAGCAGTCCTGTCCCAAGATGGACATCCGTTAAAAACTTGAATTTATAGACTGAATATTCCACTTCAATCATTCCTCCACCTTTATACTTCGTCCAAAATTGCCTGACAGAGATCCATAATCTCCCCCGGCACATCGCCCACTACCACATCTGCCTGAAGATCATGGAAACGCACCTTTCCATATCCGCGGGAACCATTTCCGCCAAGATAATCATATTCCAAAAGCTGAAATCCCTCTTTCAGGATCTCAAAATCTCTCTCCATCTCTTTCTCCGCATTGTCCCCATATGCCTCGTAGATAATATCGAGCGGGAACTCTGCTCCTCTAATGACTCTCTCAATCTGTCTCGGGTTTGCAACAGCCGTCGTTCTCTTGATGCTGTTCTCAAACTTGACTTCTGTCTTGCTGGTAACACCCTGTTTCTTCAGTTCCTCCCAGTTGCTTAGAATCATATCGGAAAAAAGTACCTTGCTTGTCTTGATTTTGCCCTTTGAACATCCGAAAAGATTCGTCAGACATTCTGTATCATCATCCGGTGTCGGCGCAAGCGTTGTATTGTAACGCTTTGCAAGCAGAGATCTCATCTTTCCTTTCAAACTGCTTCCCGGAATCATCGGATGACCACTCTTGACATCCTTGATCACCGGAGCGTCCACAGCACCAATTGCAGAAAATGCACTTGAACCACCGATATGCATTCCTGTCACTACCTCAATCGTTCCTGTAATCTGTACCTTCGCAAACATTTTTCTCCTCCTTAGCAGTTCCCTGATTATTCTTCTCGTTCTTTTCTGATTGCCTTAATCTCTTAATCGCTTAATCTCTTCCACCATTGTAACGATGAAATGCTACCAGTGCCTCCATATATCGGCTGAAATACAGAAATTTTTCTTTGCTTCCCGATATATGATCAAGATAGAAACGCAACTTTGCCTTCTCTGCAAAATCCTTCACATCTGGATTTCGTCCTTCCTCATAGACAATCCGCACTTTCAGATAATTGATTCTTCCAATGATCTCCGGTGTCAGTTTATCGCCCTTAATCTCCATCACATCACCGTAAATATCCGAAGACATCGCCAAAATATTGCGAATCTGAGAGGTACTGAGCTTGATGTTTCCTCTTCGATCCCGCTCCAGACTCTCAATCACCTGTTCCGCCAGATCCACATAGTTTTCTTCATTCAAGGCAACAAAATCTGATTTTTCCTGTCTCATTTTTCCTCTTCCTCTCTGTTAAAATAAACATAAATATAGATTGCTGTGACGAGTTCCCGCCGATTCTCTCCCTCGATCCAACCATACATCTTATTTGCAAACTCCTTGTACGCTTCTCTCTGCTCCGGCAAAGCATCTTCTCCTGGCTCCATCCTCGACAACAGATACACATATCTTGCACGATTGATCGTCTCTGTTCCTCTGAGCAATTCTAATAACTTATAGAGGAACGCCTTTCCATATCCATCTGTCTGCCTGAAAAACTGCTGAATCGCGCTGTACTTCTCATTTATAACACGTTCCATGTACACCTTCCACGAATATACGCCAGATTTCTCAAACAGGGTAATTCCATCCTTTTCCTTCAACTGTTTTGCAGTCTTCTCAAGCTCTTCGACTTCCCTCGCCATAATGTTGATCGGATATCCTGCGTGGTAGATTCCAACTCCGGCGGATATTGTGAGAGTCCTCTGGGTGAATTTCGCAAATGCCACTCGAATATCCTTGTAGCCATTCAAAACATCGTTCCAGGCTCCTGCGAGGAAAATATCGTCTCCACCAGAGTACACAATCATTACGTCACGCTTCTTGTCTCTCAGAATCTTGTTTATGTAAAACTTAAAGAACAGGGATAACTGTCTGGACAAGGTTGCCGTACGCGAAATCGTTATATAACGTCCTGCAACATCCTTTCTATAAAAACCATTGATCAATGTCTGTCCGAGATTGTCCACATCCGCACGAAGGATTCCAATTCGCTTGATTCCCTTCGCCTTCTGCGCCAGCTCCTCAAAAGAATCTTCCGTCGTGTAATCTCCGACCCACAATTTTGTTGCAACATGCTTACCTGTAAAAATCTTATTCTTGGAATATGCCCGCACATACTGCTCAGACTCCATCAGTTCAGTCAAACCATCCTGTGAACATCCCGACAAATATCTCTCACCCGGAAGGGGAAGACTATCCTCAAACTCCGATTTTGTGACAACAAAAAAATCCTGATGAATCACGTCGGAGGAAATCTTCTCCAACCGGTCACAGATCTTACACTTTCCTGCGGAATTTACTTTTCCGGTTCGTCTGCAAATGATACATTCTCTCTCACCATCACGCTTTCTGCTGTTCAGATAGCGAATCTGCCCTGCATCATAGCGATGTGTCTTCTTTGAGGCGATCGTCCTGGAAATCGTGCGATAGAGTCCGGAATAGCTCCCCTCCGGAACATTTTGCAAGTTGTTTAAACTACACGGCACATAGGCACTTGCGACATACAAATCCGTGTCAAACGTCTGTAAAAACCACTGATTTACCTTTTGTTCCTGCTCCTCTATGATCATTCGCGTCTCACAGGTGTTCGGGAGAATCATATAGCAGTGACCACCGCCCGTATAAATCAGATTTGCTCTCGAGAGTGACAATGCCGTCAAAAGCTCATCCGCCATGTGTTCCATCAGAATTTCCAGATAGAAGCTCCTTGCTCGAAGTCCTTTCAATGCCCCGGAACTGTTGATCGTATAAATGAATTTCTGAATTCCCGATATATCCATCGAATACAGGAGAAACATATTTTCATTTTCACACGCTTTTGCTTTCGCGTACAATTTTTTCTTATAGCTGGGTTCTTTCTGTTTCTCCAAGTACTGCTGAATACACTGGGCAACTCCTGCGGTTATTTTCACATGGTCAAAAAGCGAAATGTCTTCAACTTCTTTTACCGCTGTGGAAGATGGAACGTAAGATAAGTTTGCTTCAAGCACTGCCAAAAGAGAATTCAGATACTCTTCTGTAAATGCAATTCCTCTCAGATTTTCTGTGATGTTTGCCAGAACTTTTTTATAAAATTCTTTCGTCATCTTGATCTGCTGTTGCTGAGGATAATTGATCGTTCCCTCATCATCTAAAATCTGCTCTGCATAATGGTAAACAGACTGATTTCCATTCAAAAGATTAAAGACACTGCTCAGTGGAACATTTCGATCAAACATTCCACCCTCCGGCAATTCCTCTTTCTCTCTGCGGTCTGTCGCAGATGCAACGTTATCTGCATAATACGTCAGATACGCCAGCGATTTTTCTGAGATTTTCGCCTGATTTAGTTCCTTTGCGTGATGGTAACGAACACAGTTTAAAATCTCTTCATCTTCGATTCCAATCACATCTCTCAGATATTCATAGCCACTCTGACTGTGAGTTTTCATATTACCTGTGCGGAAAATCACTTTTCCAATATCATGAAGCAGGCTTCCAATCACAAGTTTTATCTGCTTTTCCTGCATGTTTACTTTATCCTCCCCTCTTTTACAAGCTCATACGCTCCCATTCCAAGCCCTGTCTTGATTCCGATTCCCGAATACGTTCCAAACTCAAACAGCATATTCGCGAAATTTGCCATCGTCTGTGTTCCTGTCAACCGAAGCGTCAGGCTTCCGAGAAATGCCGGAACTCGTATTCCCTCCATATCAAACCGAACACTCCTCAAATCATATTTTACAAGTCTGGTATCCTGACAAAGCTGATCCAGAGTGTCCGCATCCATCATGACATTCTCTTCCACAGATGCATCATACTTGTTCATCAGGCTCTGGTAGATACAGCGAATGTCCGGATAAAAAATATATTGCCCCTGCTGTTTAAATGCTGTCGGTGTCAGAAATTGTAAGGATACAAACTTGTCTGCATCTTCTTTATAAAATTGTTGCATCATCTCAGAAAGTGTTTTTTTCTGAAATTCCTTTTCCTTTATCTGAACTGTGATTTCATTTCTCTTCAAATAAAAATCAGATAAATTTTCCAGAGTCTGATGCAAAATAATGTCTTCTGCTTCCTGATTCAATGTATTTACAATCCAATACCATTCTTTATTTTTTACTTTCAGATACTGAGAAAAGGGATGAAGGCGCGATTGATGAAGAATCTCCGCATACTCTTCCGGAATTAATTCCATCAATACTCCGTGAAAAAGGGATGACATTCTGTGATTCAGAGTCCCTGAACTTTCTAATTTCATGATTAATTGTGCTGGCATTTTCTGTCCTTTTCATTTAAATTTCTGTACTTGTTTTTCTTTTTATTATAAAACAACCTCATTGCTTTTACAATGGCAATTCCTGTTTTCTTTCTCAATGAGTATATCAAATTTCATATTTAAAATGGTCGCCCTCAAGGTGACATTTTCCCTATAAAAAGCCGCCCGATCATCTGTGGGGCATCTCTTCCCTCCAAATGACCGGACGGTCTGAAAGTTGTTATTGACAGATTCTGTATTTATCACAGCATCACCACAAGTGCGATTGTAATCAACACAATGCTGATCAGAATCGAGAGGGAGTTGACCGCACTCGACAGTCCGAAATCTCCTTTGAGTTCTGCGGTAAACGCCGGAGCGATGCTTGCGATCGGTGCAAGGAAGGTAATCACAAGCGCCTGACGGTACTCAAGCGGAAATGGCAGGGAAAAGTAGGATGCCAGAGCGAAAAGAATTCCCACGAAATAGCGAGTCGAGAGAATTTTCACAATATCTCCGATCTGCTCCCGATCCCCGCTCAGATGAAATCCGACACCGATCATCAGCATTGCCATAAAGACATTCGCATTTCCGATGATTCCCGCATACTCGATAATCGGCTGAGGCAGGGACATATGGCAGAATGCCAGAATCGTCATGAACACATAGGTTAAGAGCGGAATGCTCTTGGACAGTCTCCGGATAATCGAGCGGATGTCAAATTTTCCATTTCCGGACTTTACCATATCTGCGACACTGCACGATCCGCCCATACAGATGAAGCTGTTTCCGCAGTCAAACAGGCTAACTGCCATGACTCCGACCGGTCCGAGAAATCCCTGTGCAAACGGCATCGCAAAGTTTCCAATGTTGCATCCGGAAATATTCAGGATCGCAAACGACTGATGCTCGCGTCCCCGCTTTCGGTAAAGGACTGCGCCGACTCCGATCATGAACACACCGAATAGAAAACCCATCACCATCAGAAGCAACATCGAGGTCTCCATCTCTCTTCCCGAGAAGTTTGTGATAATCGCCGCTGTCAGGGTAATCTTGACCACGATCTTACTCAAGACATGGAAATCATCCTCCGCAAAAAAACCGATGTTTCGCAGAACATATCCAAGAAGAATGATTCCCACAAAACAGCCTGCATGAACCAGTATCTCTCCCATAACCTTTTTCTCCCTCTTCCTTTTCTCTTCACTCTTTCTCTTTTTTCTTTGTACTTCTTTCTTTATTATTGCTTTCAAGTTGACGCAAGCATCGACTTGGCGCATCACATATAACATACCATTTTTTACAGCAAAAAATCCCGCAAGCGGGATTTTCTGTTTTTAATCTGTATACTCTCTATACTTTTGTCTTTCATGCATACACTTTGCGGTCCCCATCCACAAGAGCGAATGACATTCTCTCTGAGTCATCTTATGAATACATCATCATCTGCGAGATCGCCGGCTTGAGTCGTCCTGCTACAACCACCGCAAGTACGCAGAGAATATAGTCCGGTGCCATCGTGCCTACACAGTACACGACAAAGATTTCTTTCCAGCCGATCGGATTGGCAAGCAGGAAGTTCGCGATCATGTAAAAATAGATCAGACCCATTCCATAATATACCACAAATCCTGCTGTCGCCGGAATCATCATTGGAAGTGCGCGCATCGTGTGCATTCTCTCATTCAGGAATCCCATCACCCACGCAGCAAACGCAAAGCCCAAAAGAAATCCGAATGTCGGCTTCAACAGATATGCCGGACCACCGCCGGACGCAAACACCGGAATTCCGATCAGACCAACGATCAGATATGTCGCCACACTCATGAATGCCTGATTGGACGAGAGCAGAAGTCCCGCAAGCAAGACAAAAAACCACTGCATTGTGAAATGCATGTCCGTCAACGGCATCGGAATCGTAATCTTGATAAATGCACCTGCCGCAATCAGTGCTGCAAACAATCCACAAACCGCAAGGCTCATGGACGCCCCCCTCTTTTGTTTAATCAACTCAGTATCTCCTTCCCTGTTCTGTATTTAACAATCTCATTATAACAGGTTTTTCTCTCTTATTCCATTACAATCACTATTTTTCTGTCACTATTTTGCCATAAAGAAAAGCACCTCCCTAGGAAGGTGCTTTTCTTGTATGTCTCACTTTATTTTTCTCAAATCGGCCACGTCGATCTGAGAATTTTTTTATAAGTAAATGGGCGCTCAATTACATGCGCTCCGGAGCCTCGAAACCGAGAACGTGGATACAGGTCGTCAGAACGTCCTTCGTCAGCGTGATCAGCTGAATCCAGCTTGCCTGACGAGCCTTGTCTTCCTCCGCAAGGATTCGATTGTCATGGTAGAAGCTGTTGAATGCATTGGACAGCTCGTAGATATACTGGCAGATCTTATGCGGTGCGGTCTCTGCAAATGCATTCTCCATCACATCATTGAAGCGTGCAAGGCGAAGCATCAGATCCTTCTCTGCATTTCCCACTGCCGGAAGAATCTTTGCGTCTGCCGGTGCAGTCTCTGCCTGAGTTTCCTGATACTTGTTCAGAATCGACTTGATACGAACGATCGTGTACAGGATGTACGGACCGGTATTTCCTTCGAAGGAGATAAAGCGGTCAAGGTCGAAGACATAATCCTTGGATGCCTGGTTTGTCAGATCGCCGTACTTCAGCGCAGCAAGTCCAACGGTCTTTGCAGTCTCCTTTGCCTCCTCCTCAGATACGGTGCGGTTCTCCATGATACGATCATAAACAGCAGAATCAATGTCAGCGATCAGACGCTCGAGACGCATGACTCCGCCCTCTCTCGTCTTAAACGGCTTGCCGTCCTTTCCGTTCATCGTACCGAATCCGATATGAATCATCTCGGTCTCCGGCTTCACATAGCCTGCCTTTCTCGCAACACGGAAGACCTGAACGAAATGAAGCTCCTGACGCTTATCGGTGATGTAGATGTATTTAACCGGCTGGAAGTCCTTCTCACGCTCGATGATTGTTCCGAGATCAGAGGTCGCATACAATGCAGCACCGTCAGACTTGCGGACGATACACGGCGGAAGCTCCTTGCTGTCGGTCGGCTCTGCAATGTCGACAACGAGAGCACCATCACTCTCATGTGCAAGTCCCTTGTCCTGAAGATCCTGAATCAGCCACGGAATATATTTCTGAGCGTCGCTCTCGCCCTTCCAGAGCTCGAAGTGAACATCCAGATTGCCGTAGTTCTTCTTCAGATCTGCGAGGGAAACGGACATGATGTGCTTCCAGATTGCGGTAAACGGTGCATAGCCATTCTGCAATTTGAAGGTTGCAGTCTGCGCGCGCTCCTTGAATGCCGGGTCCTCTTTTGCCTTTCCGCTTGCGGTCGGATAGATATCCTCAAGCTCGCTGATCGTAAACGGAGCCTCTGCCGGATACTCTCCGGTGTAGGACTCATCAAAGTATACGAGATCCGGCTTGCGATCGCGCAGTTCCTCAATAATCAGTCCCATCTGAAGACCCCAGTCTCCGAGATGAACATCACCGATCATATTGTAACCGAGGAATTTACCCATGCGCTTCACAGCCTCACCGATAACTGCGGAACGCAGATGACCGACATGAAGCGGTTTTGCTACATTTGCACCACCGTAATCGACGATGATCGTCTCACCGTGTCCGGTCTCCTCAAGACCCAGTTTTTCTTCCTTCTGCATACCGCCAAGGTAATCTGCAAGGTACTGCGGATTTAAACGGATGTTGATGAATCCCGGCATCACTGCAGTAATTTCGGAAAACATCTCGTCTCCGGTCAGATTCTCCACTACTGCCGTTGCAATGTCAATCGGTTTTTTCTTGTATGCTTTTGCTGCTGCCATTGCACCGTTGCACTGGTACTCACACAGGTCCGGGCGGTTTGACAGCACGATTCTTGCGTAAGAGGCTTCGTAGCCACAGGTCTCAAACGCTGTGCGCATCTTTTCTTCGATCAGATTCAGAATCTTCTTCACGTTCTCAAACTCTCCTTTTTTCTTCAATGTTCTTCAGATTTCTTCAGACTGATTTCTTATTATAATGGATTTCACGGGAAAATACAACCCGCTTCTCTCAGGTTTGTCCTGACAGACAACCCTCTCGTTACTGTTCACGCTTTGCGCAAACAGCACTTTTTATACATGAAGGATTTTGCGGATCAGAGAAAAGATGACTCCCGCAGTGCTCACAAGCATCAGCTGACGACGCTCCTCCTGCACGGCTATCACAATCGCACTGACCGCCTTTGCCATTCCGTGCCACATCTCGCCATCCTCCGGCACTAACCCGGACAGGCGGGTCACAACACAAACTGCACCCAGGCACAGAAGAAACGGCAGAAATCCCCGTCCCGTGTCGTAAGTCTTCATGCGCACCTCTCCGCCTGCTCCCTTTCGGCTCATAATCCAGAGCGTCCAGATCATCCCGAAGAAGACCACAGCTCCGGCTGACGCGAGATAGAGCGCAAGCGCATAGTTTCGCTCATCGAGAATCGTCATAATTCCTCCGAGTCCCTCCCGGTGTTGCCAGAATGAAAATACACTCATCACCGTCAAAAGTGCCATCAGAACTGCTGATGCGAGCTGGAGCAGGCGGGAAAATCCCACAACCGCAAGAACGGATGGCTTTATTTTTTCCTTCGCTCTCTCCTGGTGGCTCTGTGCTTTTTCCTGAAATTTATCTTGGCGACTCTGTTCTTTTTCCTGACGTTTCCGCTCCCGCTCTAAATCTTCGTGCTCCTGCTGGCGCGCCCTCAAATCCTCAAGCTCTGACTGCATCGCCCGAATTCGCTTATCTTTCTTTTCCTTTTGTTTTTCTCTTTGTCTCTCTTTTTGCTTTTTTTCCTTTCGCTCACTGCGATCTGCATCTGCATTGCGCCAAGACCGCTTTTGTGTCGTTGTCGCCTTTTTTCGCGAACGCCCGCGCCCGCTCTGTGCCTCTTTCATCTCCTCCTCTCCATTTTCCCGACTTTCGTTTTTCCGTTTTTCTTCGTTTCCCCGGTTTTCTCTATCTTCTCTATTTTCTCTATGTTCCTGATTCTCCAAAATCGGATCTAAAATCCCATTCTTTGCACGTTCCTGCTCTTCTCGGATCTTTTCCTCAAGCTCTCTCCTGTAATCCTCTTCCGGGATCTCAGCGCTATACTTATCATAATCTTTGATCGAATACTCGGACAAATTTCGCCCACTCCGACACCAGACACATATTTTTCCAGATGATTTTCGTCCACATCTCGGACAAACCATAATGATCGGCTCCTTTTTCTAAGTTCTTCGTTCAAGAACGGTTCAAGAACGAATTTGGTTCAATATATCGCGCATTTCATCAAATGTCAAGAAACGTTCACCTGAAAAAACACTCACGAAATTATTTTTGTTTTCTCCCTATAAATCTTTCAGATTTCCTATGGAAGTTGTCTCAATTATATAGTACAATCTAAAGGTCTGTTTTTAAAGACCCTGATTTTTTTAATTTGAAACTTTAAGAGGTACGGTTCTCACACTGTGCTGACCTTGCCTTTTTAAGAAAGGACATGATGAAACCACTCCATACCTTTTTTTCTGCTCTTCTCCTCTCGATTTCCGTCCTCACCCCCGCTTACGGGGCGGATACCGATGCAACCGCTGTTCCGACCTCACCGGTCATCACGAGCAGTCGCGGAATTCTGAAACCGAAAGACATCCTGAGCACATCCACTTCCATTCCGGAGACTGTCTACCGACCGGGAATCTACCAGGTCGGAACAGATCTTCCTGCCGGAGAATACATGATCTTCACGCTGACAAACGGAATCAAAGGTTCCTACTCAATTCTGTCTGACTTGAGTGACGAGGCTCAGGTGCTTGATCACGCCTCATTTCCGTACAACTCAATCGTGACGCTGAGCGAGGGGCAAGTGCTCAAGCTCACGCGGTGCAGTGCCTCCCCGATCGCTGAGGTTCCGCAGATCGATCATTTTTACGGAAATATGTACAAGATTGGTTACCACATTCCGGCGGGCACTTACCGGCTCAAGCGTGCGAAAAATGCACAGGCAGGTGTTGCATTCACACTCGCATGGCCGAGCAACACCTACGATTGCGTGATCGATTACATGGAAGTGAAAGACAATGCGGTGATTACGGTTCACGAGGGAGAATATCTCCAGCTTGAGGACTGCCTGCTCGCTTCGACCGCCTCTGCGGAAGACATCAAGCGCTACCGCATTCCAACCGCCTCAGAGACCGCAATTGCCGAGGAGGAAGCGCTGAAACGCCAGCAGACCTCTCCGATCCTTGTATCGGGTGATCTCGTTGCCGGACTTTCGACCTCAACCTCCAAACCGGAGACGATCTATCCTGCCGACACCTACCTCGTCGGTTCCGACCTCCCTGTCGGAGAGTACGTTCTGCTCTCCACCGGAGAAGAACCTGGTGTCTATATGATTTCTGACAAGGCAGATCCAGACAAACATGAGGATCTGATCGACTATGGCGGAATCCAGACAGACGCGATTGTAGCGGTCAAGGAGGGAGAATATCTGACTTTTGAAAATGCCACTGCCTCCCCGATTGAGGAGGTTCCGAATCTCGACTATCGCAGTGCAACCGAATTCAAAGTCGGTGTTCACATTCCGGCAGGCACCTGGTATTTCGTGACGGATGACCCGGACAACACCGGAATCGTTTTCGTGATGTCCGCGACGCGACGTCAATACAAAGATATGATTTCCATGAAATACATTGACACAACCCCAGTCCCGATCACGCTGGAGAAGGGACAGTACCTGCTGATGATGAACTGCCGGTTCACCGCCCAGACCTCATCGGCCAGCGGACCAGGAGCTGACCTCGCGAGCGGAGTCAACTCCGCAATCCAGACACTCCTCGACGCGATCAAACAGTTCGGAGCCTAAACCTCAAAACACCACTGGAACGCAGAAATAACATCTGTCGAAAAATCATTGAATTTCTGCACTCCTGCGACATCGTTCGACTGCTGATTAATGATGCTCTCAAAGATGTCCGTGTCCAGTAACCTTTCCGCGGTCTCAATGAACGATCGCTATCAGAGATAACGAGCACAAAAAATCCGGATGAAAACACCAGATTTCTGGCACTTTCAACCGGATTTTCTGTCTCATTCTTTCTTTTCTGATTTTTCTTTTTAATTCGTTTTTCTTATTCATTTTTCTTATTTATTTTTCTTATCGATCTCTTTTTTTACGCTTTTCTTTCACTCTCCTGCTCTGCACTCTTAGTCTGCTCCTGTTTTTTCTCCTCCCCGTCCATTTTTTCTTTATCATCTTTTTTTGTCTTCTTTGCCCATGGCTCCTCATCCGATGCCTTGAAATTGTAGACCGGCTTCAACACCTCGATCACATTGACAGACTCTCCAATCACATCGATGATATCACAAAGTGACTTATATGCCATCGGCGCCTCGTCGATCGTCGCCTCGTTGACCGAAGTCGTGTAGATTCCTCTCATTGACTCCCGGTATGCCTCAATATCCAGAGACTCCTTAGCCTTTTTTCTCGACATCACGCGCCCTGCTCCGTGCGGTGCAGAGTCATTCCACTCTGGATTTCCTTTCCCGATTGCAAGAATCGACCCATCCCTCATATTGATCGGAATCAGCACCTTCTCGCCCTTATGTGCGCCAATTGCTCCCTTTCGCAAAATCCGCTCCTGCACATCAATGTAATTATGAATCGTGTGAAAACTCTCCTCACCCGTCATTCCCGTCCGCTCGAGAATGATTTCCGCCATCTTCTCACGATTCCGGCGCGCAAACTGCTGACAGATCTCTATATCTTGAAGATAATCGTCGAGAAATGTCCCATAGAGCCAACAGATATCCTCCGGCACAAGCAGGGCGTGCACCTGATAATCTCGCTTGAGTTTTCCGAGTGCAGACTGAATCTCCGACCGTCTCCCCGCTTCCTTGTAAGTGCGGATGATCTCCTCCCTCTCTTTGAAGTACTCCTCTTTTCCCATATGAAGATCAATCGCAAGTTGCTGGTAGTACTCCGCCACCTGCTTTCCAAGATTTCGGCTTCCGGAATGAATCACGAGATAGTTCGTTCCATCCTTTGCGCGGTCGATCTCGACAAAATGATTTCCACCACCCAGGGTTCCAAGCGAACGCTCAAGCCGCCTTGAATCTCTGAGTGCACGGTAACAGTAAAGTTCTGTGAGCGGAAATCTCTCGATTCTCCCCTCCCAGACATTCATTCCAGACGGAATAAAATGACAGGCTTCATCAATCTTCTCGAAATCAATCTCCGTTTTCTTCAGGCGCACCGTGTACATTCCACATCCAATGTCGACTCCGACGATATTCGGGCAAACCTTGTCGGTGACCGTCATCGTCGTCCCGATCGTACATCCCTTCCCGGCATGGACATCCGGCATGATTCTCACCCGGCTTCCGCGCGTCAGCTCATAATCACACATCCGACGGATCTGTTCAATCGCCTCATCCTCAATCTCCTTCGCATAACAGATCGCCGTATTGACTTTTCCTTTAATTTCAAGCATGTTCCGCTCCTTTTCTACTTTGATTTCATTCAAACGTTCTTCTCTGTCAAATTTTTCAGGAAACAATGTTTCTGCCGGATCAAACGCTTACGAATCAGATCGACAAAAACTTCTGGCGCAGTGACCCGGATCATCGGTCCAAACGAGAGCACCCGAATCACAAGTTCCGTCTCATCGTCCTTGTCATATCTCACTCTGATGCGATAGCGGTTTCTTTCTATCCTCTCTGCCTCTTTCTCAAAGTGAGCAAAGTGGAGAAGCGCCCGCTCAAGCGCATTTCTCTGATCGATAAGCTCAAACTCGACCATCCGACTCCCAGAACCTTTTCGTTCCGTTGTCTCTTTCCAGCCCTCACCACTCAGCTTCTTCTTCCCGTCTTCTTTTGAATTCTTCGGATTTTTTCCTCCATCTTCCTTCCACATTCCATCCTCTTCGCAGACCTTACAGCTGATGATTCTTGCGAGGTTGATCATTCCGCCGTAACGGCTTCCCGTGCCGACCAGACGAAACTTATCATCTTTTTCAGAGTACTCGAGGTATTCCGGAACCACAGTCTCCGTCCGAATTCGCCCTTTCCGATTCATGCTGTCGACGACGATCGAACTGTGTGTTCTGCACGCTGAGAGCACTGTACGGAAATTTCTCTGATAAACCGGGTTCTCATAGGGATCACCGTCCTCATACCGGTCAAACACCCGGATATCCTCCGGCGAAAACAGCGGTTCCACCTCTGATAAATCAAGCACTTCGATCGACTCACCAGCATCCGCGATTTTAATAAAATCAGGAATTGCATCGCAACCCGCATCCATAAAAAGTTGAATTCTCGGGTCCATCAAAATCGCCTTGAGCCAACGCTTTTCAAGCAGAGTGAGTGGGCAAGTTGGCTTCTTTCGGATCGGAGTCGTGCCATCCTTTCGGATCAACTGCCACCTCTCCTCCCGCAGAGCACTCTCAATATTCCATTCACTCTCCCCAAACGCATGCCCTGTGATGATTTCTTTTAGTTCATTCGGCGCAAGCGGATGATCGACTGCCGTTCTCAGCACACGGGCGACTGTCTGATAATAGCTTCCATAAATTTCATGAAACATCATCGCCCCTCACCTTCTCTCTCCAAATATTCCCCTATCTTGGGGCACACACAATTTCCTTCTCTCCGCTCCGTATCCATCATCTCTGTCTGATCACGCCAATAATCTCGTGTTTCCTTATCCCCTTCCTCAAGCCCATAAAGACGGTACATCTCCTCGATATCCCGCTTAAACTGCGCCTCGAGACGCGGATCGGAAAAATGGATCTGCGTGATCCGGCAGAGAAATGTCCGAATCCACGGAATCAGCTCGCTCGCGTCATAGACATCCGCTGAAAAATGACTCGTGTGCTCATCGAGTTTTCTCACCGTTCCACATCGCTTTTCCCTCTCAAGTCTCCGGTGAATGTGTTGCTCGCCCTCACCGTAACAGACCGTAAACTCCACATGCTCCAAGCGCTGACCGGATCTTCCCTGTGTGCTGACGCCCCACATGTGAGGTTGCATCGCGCGAAGTCGTTCACGCAGTTCCTCAAAGCGAGGATTTCTGTCATTGATTTTAACCGACACAATCGAGTCAATCCGCACCGAAGCGATCCTCTTGAGCCTCGGCATATATGCCATCAGGTACTGGCGACCACTCTGAACGCTGATCATGATCTGAAGCGGAACAACGTGATTTTCCGCAATCCTATCCCGATTCCGATTAATCGTCTCAAGCGTAATATTCTTTTTTTCCCGCATCGCAAGAAACAATTCGCCGAGGATCTCGCTGTCCATCGCAGATGTGATATAGTGATGTTTGAACACGAAATGTTCGACATGGCTATCGTTGCCCCTGTTCCCGTTTTTCTCCGACTCCCCGTCCCTTTCCCCGCATTCCTTTCGCTCCCTTATGTTCGCACTCGAACTGCACTCCCGATTTTCCTCAGCGCGATCAATCAGATAAGAACCGATGACACCACACGGCGCTACCTCCGAGAAGAAATCTAGCAAATCCAGATACTCCTGAGTTCCTTTCACAAAATCCCCTGACGGACTTTCCACCGATAAGCTTTCTGTCAAACATTTCTCCATCACACAACTCTGTGCCAAACGATAATAGACCAATTTACCTTTCTTTCGGGAACTGACAATCCCCTCTTTTTCGTAATCCTTGAGCTTTTTACGAAGCGTCGATTCATCAAAAAGGCGTGGAGTCTCAAATTCCGCAAGATACGCATCAACTTTCGTAGTGATCTGTGCAAGCGACAACTCCTCCTCTGCACACGCAAGAATATCCATCAGAATAAAATGCAGGGTAATCTCTCCATCCGTAAAGCTCTTCATCTTCCATGCGCGGTAAAACGGATTGTGGCGGGACTGACGACTGTCGATTGAGAGAAAAACATTTTTTCCATCCGCAGTCTGGCGAAATCCCATATAATCTCCGAGCCATGCCTCAATGCGCCTACGCTCATCGTCATAGGAGCGCGCACTCTTTCTCGTATACTCTTCCCTGCTCTTAAATCCATATATGTAAAACTCCCGCATATAATCGCGAGTCCGGTTGAATTTCTTAATCAGCTCATTATATGCCATCCTTCCACCTCAGCCCTCTATCGCTTCATCTGTACTCTTTCCTGTTACCAAAATGATAGCATCGCACACCTGCTTTGTCATGGAAAAAAAGATGCGAAGATATGGTTTCTCTATCAAAAACGCAACCTCTCAGACTTAACGACACAAAAAACAGCGATCTTTTTCTTTTAATGCAGTAACTTATCGGATTCACAAAATATATGAAATAAAAAATAAATGATATAAAGACATCCAGAACTTAAAACCAGATTAAAAACTTCAAATAAGCTTCCCGGAGAACGAGTTTGCGTGACTTTGTTCGCCAGGGAAGCCCCTTTTTTCTCTTATTATTTTCAAATTTCTTATCCCGTTTATAACCCAGAGTGAATGCACAGTAATTTTGATGGGAAGGTGTCAGCAGAGCTGACCAAAATCACGCGACAAGTCTCCGTGAGCATCGACTTGAATTCTAACTCTTCTAGCATTTCCTGCGTCATGCGCCTCACGCTTTTCAGCGAAAATATTTCTCCTCTACCTCATGCGCCGGCATCTCTTTTCCAGTATACAATTTGAACGCCTCTGCGCCCTGCCACAAGAGCATACCAATTCCCGGCACGATCTTGCATCCAGCTTTCTCGGCATCCTCAAGCAATTTCGTCTTCCGCGGATTGTATACAACATCCGATACAACAAGACCCGGATGGAACATTGCCGGATCATCAATCAAGGTCTGATCCTCATGCGGTTTCATTCCGACACTCGTCGCATTCGTGAAAATATCACTGTCCGCAATCTCTCTCGCAAACACCTCCCGATCCGCAATATCATACAGATTAACCTTGCACTCCTCAACCGCACTGCGAATCTTCTCAACTGTGTGCTCCGCATTTGCAAAAGAAGCCGATGATTTTCTTGCAAAAATCGTGAGTTCTCTGAGTCCCTCCAGCGCAGATGTAATCTCGATCGAGGTTGCCGCACCGCCAGAACCCGCGATCGTCATCTTCTTTCCGTGAATATCGACTCCCGCTTCCTTGAGACTTCTGACCCAACCGCGTCCGTCCGTGTTGTAACCGATCAGTTTTCCATCCTCATTTACAACCGTATTAACTGCGCCGATCAGCTCTGCGTCTTTTGAGAGTTCATCACAGCATGCCAGAGCCTTCGTCTTGCACGGCATCGTGATATTGAATCCTCTGACATTCAGAAGACGAAGCGCATCAATCGCCTTCTTTGTCTCATCCTCCTTGACATCAAATGCGAGATACGCGTAATCCAATCCGCATTTTTCAAAGCTGTAATTGTACATTGCCGGAGATCCGGAATGTCCCACAGGACTTCCAATCAGGCAAAGCATCCGAGTGTGTCCGTTGATTTCCATGTATCACTCCTCCTTCATCTTTTTCCATCTTTTTTCACGCTACAAAACATCTGAAATCCAGTTCAGCCCTGCACACATATTTGCGCACAGGGCTGTCCTTTTAATCGATCCCGAGATCCTTTGATTTGATTAATAACTTAAATTACTATCTTAATAATCTAATCCTTAATAATCTAATTTTATAATCTCGTTTTCGCTTTATTTTATTGTAGCTTATCCTGCATTGCCCTGCAAACACTTTATTCCACTTATTCCACTTTATTTGCAGGTTATTTTGCAAGCATCATCATAATCTCATTACTTCGGCTGATGAAGTTCGTCATACGCTCCGGAGACAGAGTTCCGTGGCTTAAAAGTGCCAGATCATAGAGCTGTTCGCAGATCTTTGAGGTATTCTCCTCATCGCCGTGCTCCATCACATACTGAACCAGCTTGTTGTTCGCATTGAGCACAAGCGTCTCACCGGCACCGCCGAACATCGACGGGTCCATTCCGTACATGTTGTACATCTTCATCATATCCTGCATACGACGGCTCTCCTCAGATACCGTCAGCATCGAGGCAATCCCCTCATTTTTGAGCTTCTCAACTTTGATCTCAAGCTTGTCATTTCCAAGTGCCTTCTTAAAGACAGCGGTCAGAGTCTCCGCATTCTTCTTGAATACCTCATCATCTTCCTTCACTTCTTCCTTGAAGGTATCATTCAGATCTGCATCGATACGAAGGAACTTGAGTCCCTCATTCTTCTGCTCAAGATGTCCGATAAACGGAGAATCAATGCTGTGCGGAAGAATCACTGCGTCCAGACCAGCCTCCTTGAACATGTTGATGTACTGACTCTGCTCCTTCTCGTCGGTTACATAGAAGACCTTGTTCTCATGCTTCTCCTTATTCTCCTCAAGGCAATCCTTCAGGGTCAGGTACTTGCCATCAAGATTCTTGAACAGGATGTAATCGTTCATCTTCTCGGCAAACTTCTCATCCTTCAGGCAACCGAACTTGATGAACGGAGCGATGTCATCCCAGTATTTCTCATAATTCTCACGGTCCGTCTTACACATACCGGTCAGCTTGTCAGCAACCTTCTTCGTGATGTAATCCGAAATCTTCTTGACGAATCCATCGTTCTGAAGTGCACTTCTCGATACGTTCAACGGCAGATCCGGGCAATCAATGACGCCCTTCAACAGCATCAAAAACTCCGGAATAACTTCCTTGATGTTATCTGCGATAAATACCTGGTTGTTGTACAGTTTGATCGTTCCCTCAATGGAATCGTACTCCGTGTTGATCTTCGGGAAGTACAGGATTCCCTTTAAATTGAACGGGTAATCCATGTTCAGATGAATCCAGAACAGCGGTTCCTTGTAATCGTGGAAGACCCTGCGGTAGAAGTCACGGTAGTCGTCATCCTTACACTCATTCGGATGCTTGTTCCACAGCGGATTCGTGTCGTTGACCGGAACCGGACGTCTCAGAATCTTGTAGCGCTCCTTTGCCGGCTCTACCTCAACTGTCTCCTTCTCGCCGTTCTCATTTTCCTTCTCCTCGGTCTTTGCCGGCTCGAGTACCGTCTCAATCACGGTATCCTTGTCCGTCAGCTGGTCCTTGTCGATCGTGTCGTACTCCGGCTCTGCCTTCTCATTCTTTAAATAAATCGGAACCGGCATGAACGAACAATACTTCTCCAGCACCTCTCTTGCGCGATACTCGTTGGAGAACTCATAGCTATCCTCGTTTAAATACAGCGTGATCGAAGTTCCCTGCTCTGCTTTGTCGCCATCCTTCATCTCAAACGTCAGACCGCCCTCAGACTCCCAGTGTACCGGGGTGCTTCCCTCCTTGTAGGAGCGGGTATCGATCGTCACCTTGTCAGCTACCATGAATGCGGAGTAGAATCCCAGTCCGAAATGACCGATGATCTGATCCTCATTTGCCTTGTCCTTATACTTCTGGAGGAAATCCTGTGCGCCGGAAAATGCGATCTGGTTGATATACTCCTCAACCTCATCAGCAGTCATACCAAGACCATTATCGGTCACGGTGATCGTCTTGTCATCCGGGTTCACACTGACCTGAACCTTGTACTCAAGATCCTCCGGCTTCGTGTACTCTCCCATCAGCTCCAGTTTTTTCAGTTTTGTAATTGCATCGCAGCCGTTGGAAACCAGCTCACGATAGAAAATATCATGGTCGGAATACAGCCATTTCTTGATAATCGGGAATATGTTCTCACTGTTAATAGATAAATTGCCACTCTTACTGCTCATCAATCTCACTCCTTATCGAATTTTCATTCTTTAATAAGCCACTAAAGGGTATTTTAATACAGCAGAATTCAAATGTCAATAAAAAATTAGCACTCATTTCAAATGAGTGCTAATAAAATATCGCAGTTCAAAAAAATTTATCATTCTCAATTCTCTTCCGTAAACGGAATCTGCTTCGCCTTAAAGTAACGGCGCACTGCCTCATCCCACGCATACTCCGCCTGCTTATCCAACGTAAAAATATTCATCGAAAGACCCGTCACACAAATAAGCTCGCGGTTCTCATAGCGGATGTTTAAGCAGAGACTTCCGATCTGATCTGCGGTAAATCCAATTCCGGAACTCTTTAAGAAATCTTCCGTCTGATCCGGCGCAAGCTGAAGTGTGATCCGAAAACTCTCCGGCAAACGCTTCCCGCGAATCAACGAATAGCAGAACGGGCGCAGACTGCTCCAGAGCGAGTATGACCTGATCTTTTGCTCCCTGCGCTCCTCCTCCGAGTAGTATGCGGGACGAATCCGCCCGTCGATCGTGAACGTGTTAAACGTCACAATCGAGACATCACGAACCTGCCAGTGATCAAATGCCTCCCCGGCAAAGAGCTGACCGGTAAAATGTTTGAGATCCTCTATCTTCAGTGCAATCATATCTCCCGCTCCCTTCTCCTCGTCTTTCTCCTGCTATCCTTGTTATCCCTGCTATCCCTTGTCGTTTCCCATATTTCTCGTTGTTCAAAACTCTGGCTTTTGATATCTTCGTCTTCTAGTTTTCTCCATCCATCATCTGACGGTATTGCTCAAAGAAATTGTCCGTCTGTGAATCCGTTCCCTCTTTCAGAGAAAGTTTTTCCCAGAAACTTCCGTTTAACTCCACCTGATGATCCTCGGCAAAACTGTCATAGATCTGGCGGAATGCCTGATTCTTCCGCTCAAGCGCCATCTTCTGTTTGCGATCAAGCGTCGCATTCTCATCATAGTCGTTGACGCATTTCACGACATACCAGAGGTCACCGTCCTGAAAGACTGGACTGATCTGCCCACTCTCAAGCGCAAATACTGCATCCTCATACGCCTTCGAGCGTTCTCCATGTCCGACCGATTTCTCGGCACTTCCCTCTAAATTGCTCTCCTTGACTGCTGTCGCAAAATCCACGCCATCCTCCGTCACGCGATTTAAAAACGCCTGTGCCTCACTCTCCTGGGAAAACGAAGCCTCACAAACCGTAATCACTCTCGCCTCACTGTCGCTGACCTCGAGATTGACATTCTGAGTCAATGCATCAACGAGACGATTGGCGCGATGGTACGCCTCATACATCGTGTAGACATCATCCCGCGTCGCACCTGTGTAAGCACGATCCGCGTCGCTCATCGACTCGTAGTAGGAATCTGCAAGCGCATTCAGCTCCTCTTTCTCCCGCGCAGAGAGTGCGATCTGACGCTCATCTGCAAGCAGATTCATGACCTTCAGTTCTCTCAAAAACTTCTGGATCTCTTCTAACAGATACGTCTGAAAGGTCGTCCCCGCATCATCCACCACGGTGTCCCAGATCTGATCGGTATAAATCTTCTGACAACGGTTCCGCTCCGATGCCACAATCAGCATCATCTGCGCATCGGAAAATCCCTCCGTTCCCATACTCTCTGAGACAATAGAAGAAATCTTTCCGTTGCATCCCGACACACCTCCCGCCAGCATCACTGCCACCGCCACTGCCAGAAGAATCCGCTTTCTTGTTCCTGCTCTTCTCATTCTTTTCTTTCTCTCCGGTCTCCTCTCTACCCGTCTACGCAAAACAAATGTCTACTGTCTATCTGCCTGCACAAAATACATCACATCTATTTACATAATCCATCTATATAATCTATCTATATAATCTATAATCCATCTATACAAGAAATTTCAAGATTTTGAGAACGCCATCCTGCACATTGGAATCCGTCTCAAACCGCGCGGCTTCCTTCACCTCCGGACGTGCATTTGCGACTGCAAAACTGTAATATGCCTGCTTTAACATCTCAATATCGTTGAGCTGATCTCCGAACGTCATCGTCTCCTCCGGCTTGATCGACAGGCTGTCCTGAAGCAGTTTGACTGCTGCACCCTTGTTGACGCCGGTCTTCATACAGTCCATCCACATGTCGCCGGAGATCGTGATCTTCATTTTATCGTTATACTTCTCGCGGATCGCCGTTGTCGCCGGTTCAATCCCGAACTTTTTATATGCAGAAATCTTGATACACGGATCATCCACCTTGAGCACATCCTCGACTCTCTGGACACGAAACTTGTATCCGTTGACCAGCCAGTCATAAAAATCCTCATCAGGATCGTCCAAGTAGACCATATCAGGTCCACTGTACATCGCAATCAAACCAGCAGAACGGATATCCTGAATCACATCGACAACGAGATGACGATCAATCGGATTTACGATAAGGCGACGACCACAGCATCCCACATAAGCGCCATTGTCCGACAGATAAAAAATCTTTTCCTTGATCGGATCAAATACCTGCTCAATGCTCGCCCACTGTCTGCCACTCGCCGCCGCAAACTGCATCCCCGCCTTGCGCAGTTTTAAAATAACCTCGTACAGTTCCGGATTCATGTCATGTCCGCCGTCCGGCAAAAGGGTTCCGTCAATATCCGACACTACTAATTTGATCATTCCGCGCCTCCTCTTTTCCTTGAAAATACCTGCCTGTTTTTTTATCATAATACGAAAAAAACCGGTCTCAGTCGCCCGAGTCCGGTTTTCAACGGAGATGGAGGGATTTGAACCCTCGCGCCGGTTACCCGACCTACCGCATTTCGAGTGCGGACCCTTCAGCCACTTGGGTACATCTCCGTAGCTGGCACCTGCCAGCTTTTCCATTATATACGATCTTAGGAAAATTGTAAAGCAAAATCATTAATTAATTCTTCGCACTCATCCTCTTCGACTTCTTCCAAGAAATCATTTTGGATTTCCGCGTTAGACGAAAATAGGCTGTCGCACAGTAAAATACATTTACCAATGCGACAGCCCTCTTTATCTATACAGGATTTTTATGACTTTATTATGGTTTTTATAGGATTCTTAAGTTCACAGCAGTTGTATCAAGCTTGCCAGTCTCGCTTATCGAACCATACACGGCTTCTTGTTGTCGAACTTCCAGCCTGGGATCAGGTACTGCATACCAACAGCATCGTTACGAGCACCCTTGCCATAGCACTTGTCCATGTACAGCTGATGAGCCTTCATGATCTGATCACGATCTACTTCAACACCGAGACCCGGCTTCTTCGGCAGGTCGATGCATCCGCCAACGATCTGTAACGGCTCCTTGGTCAGGCGCTCACGGCCCTCCTGCCAGATCCAGTGGGTATCAATACCGTTCATCTTGCCCGGGATTGCTGCTGCACACTGTACAACCATAGCCAGAGAAATATCGAAGTGGTTGTTGGAATGGCATCCCCACATCAGACCGAAGTCGTTGCAGAGCTGACCAACACGAACGGAACCTTCCATCGTCCAGAAGTGCGGATCTGCTAACGGAATATCAACACTCTGAAGAGCGATTGCATGGCACATCTGTCTCCAATCGGTATTGATCATGTTGGTTGCAGTCGGCATCATCGTTGCCTTTCTGAACTCTGCCATAACCTCACGGCCAGAGAAACCATCCTCAGCACCACACGGATCCTCACAGTAAGCCAGAACCTTCTTCAGACCCGGTGCAACTTCCAGAGCCTCTTTTAAGCTCCAGCAACCATTCGGGTCAAGGTCTACACGTGCATTCGGGAATGCTTCCTTGATTGCGGTTACAGCCTGTAACTCCTCCTGAGGAGTGAAAACGCCACCCTTTAACTTGAAGTCCTCGAAACCGTACTTCTCGTTGGTTGCCTTTGCTAAAGCAACGATTGCCTCCGGAGTTACAGCCTCCTCATGACGCAGACGATACCAATCGCAATCGGAATCCGGCTCTTCCTCATACTCCAGATCCGTCTTCTTGCGATCTCCAACATAGAAGAGGTAGGACAGGAAACGTACCTTGTCACGCTGAATGCCGTCACCCATCAGAGCGGCTGCCGGAACGTTTAAGAACTTGCCGAGAAGGTCGAGAAGCGGAGCCTCTACTGCGGTCACTACATGTACACCGACACGCAGATCGAAGGTCTGAAGACCACGCTTGTCATCCTTTACGTTGGAAGACAGCCATGCACGAATCTTGTTCAGGGTCTGCTTGTAATCTGCAATGCTCGTTCCGATCACGATATCCTTGATCTTCTCTAAAGCATCGGTAATCTTCTCACCGCCCGGAACCTCACCGATACCCTCATTGCCCTCGCTGTCAGTCAGGATAACAATGTTACGGGTGAAGTACGGAGCATGAGCACCGCTCAAGTTCAGCTCCATGCAGTCATGACCTGCTACCGGGAAAACTTCCATTTTTGTGATTGTTGGAATCATGTGAATACCCTCCTTATATTTGAATGCCTGTTTGTTTTTCTGTTTTGCATAAGTGTTTGTATCTCTCACTGACACCATCATATCACAGGAGGAATCATAAGTAAAATTAATAGAATTTAGATTTCTCTTAATTATTTTTCTTGAGCTTTCCTATGATTCTCTTTCGATTTCCTCTTATTTTCGACAACTTCTCAAAAAACAAATTAAATGGATTGGATTATCTCTCAAAGAACTGGTCAATGCCCTCCGCGAGTCCGTCTGCAAGTGTGTTCAGCGTTGCCGAGGAGTGATCAGATGCCGTGTCTCCAAGCTCAATATCCACAGACGGAATCGTGGAGTAGGAGGTCTGCGTCAGATCCATTGCCATTGTTCCGCTTGAGAAAATCTTGACTCCGGCACTTCTCAGACCCGTGATCAGGCTGTCACCGAGTGCATGATGTTTCTGCCAGTTCGAGGCAACCGGCTCCATCGCACGGTAGGATGCTACATCAGGAACACTCATATAAAATGCGCCCTTGTCATTCTTCGTGGAATCCCAGTGCAGAGCGATATGACAATCTGCCATGTTGTTCGCAATCACGGTTCTTGCAATGTTGTCGAGCTGAACATCATCGCTGTCGCGGATCATCAACACATCATATCCCTTATCGAGAAGTTTGTCTCTGAGTTTCTGGGCCGCCTGAAGCGTTACCTTCGCCTCCGGTGTTCCATCCTGAAAGGTAGTTCCGCCGGAAACTGCGACTGCCGAGGTCGCACCGGCTCCCGTAGTTCCTCCGGTCACCTTCGGCGTTCCGTCCGGATGACACTGGGTCTTGACGGAAGATCCACCCTTCGTTCCATGTCCCGCATTCACGCAGACCACTTTTCCATTTCTTGAGGCAGAAGTTGACTGATACAGCAGGGCAGAACCCGACGTAATCTTCGCAAATCCCGCATACGTCCACTTCGGATTCAGAGAGACGACAACTGCATTTTCCGGAACACTCTGAGACGTTGTAGAAGTTGTGGAATCAGCAGAAACCGTCTTCGTCACAGTCGGTTCCACCTTTTCTGTGCTCAGATAGGTCGTCGCAACATAGCACACAGAGCCGTTGTACATCACCTGGCTCCACTCATCGCTGTATCCGATTCTCGTAAGCGTATCTCCGCGGTTGACTCTCCCGGCAATTTTTGCCGTTGTTCCAGGCTCTTTGCGCACATTGAGCTGATCCGCATTGACATAGACCGTCTCATTTCTCGTCTCCATCGGCATCATCGTTCGCTCCGTCTCATGTGCGCTCTTCTGCATTTCAAGTGTAGCCGTGGTCGTCTGCACAAGTTCCGGCGTTTCTGTCCCCTGAAACTGAGAAGCCAAAGTTCCCGCCGAAGAAGTCTCTGCTGAAACTGTCGAAACTGCCGAAACACTGCCATCGCCAGCTTGTTCCTGCTTCTGACATCCGCTCGCCATCACTGCAACCGTCATCACTGCAACCGCACACATCACTTTCTTTCTCATAAAATAGTACCTCCCCCCATTACATAATCTCCATCATAGAACACAACCGCCTGTCCCGGTGTCACAGCGCGCACCGGCTCAAGGAACCGGCACTCCACGCGATCCTCCCCAATCTCGCGGATCATACACGGCGCACCTTTGTGGCTGTAACGAATCTTTGCAACAATCTCCCGCTCCTCTCCATGCAGTCCATCAACACTCATCCAGTTGATGCGGTCACAGACAAGATAATCGGTGAAAACATCGGTTCCATCTCCGATCACAACCTCGTTCGTCTCCGGGCGGATCTCCGTCACAAACACCGGACGCCCCATCGCAAGATTGAGTCCCTTTCTCTGACCGATCGTATAGTGCGTGATGCCCTCATGACGACCGAGAATTACTCCGTTCTTGTCCACAAAATTGCCCGGTCCCGGCACATTCTGTGCATTCTCCTCAATAAACTTCGCATAGTCGTGATCCGGGATAAAGCAAATCTCCTGACTGTCCGCCTTATGCGCAACCGGAAGTCCCGCCTCATCGGCAATGCGCCGGATCTCATCCTTTGTGTAATCTCCGACCGGCATCAGAGTCCGCGCAAGCTGATCCTGAGTCAGGTTGTAAAGCGCATACGTCTGATCCTTTGCAGAAGTCACTGATTTTTTCAGCGCATATCTGCCATTTGGCAATTTGTCCACGCGCGCATAATGACCTGTCGCAATATAATCTGCTCCGATCGCAAGACTGCGGTGAAGCAGAGACTCCCACTTCACATAGCGGTTGCACGCAATACACGGATTCGGAGTGTGACCTCTTAAATACTCCGCCACGAAATAATCCATCACATGTTCCTTGAACTCATCACGGAAATTCATTACATAATAGGGGATTCCGATCTCCCATGCAACCCGTCTCGCATCATCCACAGCCGAGAGACCACAGCATCCACCGTTCTCCTGAACGACACTGCTGTCCTCATCCTGCCAAATCTGCATCGTCACGCCAACCACGTCATACCCCTGTTGTTTTAAAAGCCATGCTGCGACGGAGGAGTCCACTCCGCCCGACATTCCTACTACTACTTTCTTCGCCAATCGTGTCTTCCTTTCTTTTCCTCTTCCACCTGTTCGTAACTGTTTCATTTCATCTCTTATCAGCCTTCACAGTCACAAAATTTCTAACAAAGAATCTGGTCTGTCGAATTCTCATACAGTCCATCCACACATTCCTCTATTCATAGTTACGAGCAAAAATCCATTCCAGATCGGCTACGCCGATGGGATTTTTGCCTTCTAGCCTATGTTTTCTTACGGTCAGCGCAACAAGTGCGCAGACCTACTGAGCAGTTATAAATGCCTCATATTTCGGAGACATTTTGCGAAGGCGCTTCACGGTCTCCTCCATGCAGTCAACCACATAGTCAAGCTCTTCCTTCGTATTTTCCTCTCCTAACGTCAGGCGGAGGGAGCCGTGGGCAATATCCTTCGGAAGTCCCGTCGCCATCAGCACATGGGACGGCTCGAGGGAACCGGAACTGCATGCCGAGCCACTTGAGGCACAGATTCCTTTGCTGTCAAGGACAATCAGCAGAGATTCCCCCTCAATAAACTGGAATGCAAAGTTTACGTTGTTCGGCAGACGGAGCGTCCGGTGACCATTGACACGGGTGTAAGGAATTCTCTCCATCACACGCTCAATCAGGTACTCGCGAAGCTCCACCTCACGCTCTGCGCGCTCCTCCATCGTCTCCATCGCAAGCTCAGACGCTTTTCCCATGCCGACGATTCCCGGAACATTCTCCGTTCCTGCACGGCGTCCACGCTCCTGCGCTCCCCCGTGAATAAACGCGCGGATTCTCACGTTGCTCCGAATATAGAGGAAACCGATTCCCTTCGGTCCGCCAAATTTATGTCCGCTCGCACTCATCATGTCGATCCCGCTCTCATTGACATCGATCGGGACATGAGCATAAGCCTGCACGGCATCTGTGTGAAACCAGATTCCATGTTCCTTCGCGATCGCTCCAATCTCTGCAATCGGCTGAATCGTGCCGATCTCATTGTTCGCATACATCACAGAGATCAGGATCGTGTCCGGGCGGATCGCCTTACGAAGCTCGTCGAGTTTCACAACTCCGTTCTCATCCACGTCGAGATAGGTCACCTCAAATCCATGCTCCTCGAGATACTTGCAGGTGTGAAGAATCGCATGGTGCTCAATTTTACTCGTAATGATATGGCGACCTTTGTCCTTAAGTGCATCTGCGGTCGCCTCGAGTGCCCAGTTGTCCGACTCGCTTCCACCCGCTGTGAAATAGATCTCGGACGGCTTTGCCCCGATCGATTTTGCGATTATCTCCCTCGCCTTTGCAACCGCCTGCTTACATGGCGCTGAGAAATCATACACAGACGAAGGATTTCCATATAATTCTGTAAAATACGGCAACATGGCTTCCACGACTTCCGGTCTTGTTCTCGTCGTCGCCGCATGATCCAGATAAATATTTTTCTTTTCCATTTTTCTCCGCCTTTCCGGAAAATCTTCAAACTTTCTGTCATTTATCCTGTAACTGTTTTTCACTTTACAGTACTAAATATCCACTCATTTTTTTATTATAGCATTTGAGTGATCGAGTTTCAATCTGTCCGTATCCTATTATATGTCCTTTCCCGCAGAATTGATTCCCATTCCTGTGATGCACAAACTATATCACTGTATCACATGGAAAAATCGAGTAGGAGGCGGTGACTAACCGCCGTCCTCTCACACCACCGTGCGTAC